>NZ_JAPPTO010000099.1:0-609 GCF_027587135.1 Vibrio sp. MM46 | reverse complement strand
CTAAGGGGTGAGCAACGCAATACAAAAGCCGCTGCAAACCACCTTAATCACTAAAATCAACGCATAGTGAAAATGCCACGCGTTGCGAATCCCTCTTGAGCAGTTTGTTAGTCGCGAGGCACCGAGCGACAATTTTAAGCCGAACCAAGCTTTGCGAACCACAAACTTTATGTGCTTTGATGCACCTAAGCCAGGCGCAGTCTCAAAGCGGCTAGTCAATGAAACCACTTGGAACAAACAACGCCGCAGAAAACGAACTGACAACACCAAAAAGCGCTTTTGGAAAGCCAACCTCACAGTGCGGACTTTCAACAAAGTCACTGAAACCACGTGGAACTTACAACACCAGAGAAAAAGTCCTTTCAGCAAGTAAATAAGCTTTTAAACCAACAAACTCACCGAGCAGATTTGCAACAAAAAACAGATTTTCAATTGCCCCGCCCTATCACCACCAAAGAACGAAACAACCGCTTGGAAAATAGCAATGCATTGACTTAGAACCGATGAAGCTGAGCTTTGACCGTCGAAGATGGAACTATGAATCAAACAACCAGTAGCCAAGTTTTAAGCTTAGAAACATGATTTTGACTGCTAGCTTTTTCTGGCGAC
>NZ_JAPPTO010000098.1:0-619 GCF_027587135.1 Vibrio sp. MM46 | reverse complement strand
CCAGAAAGCTGTGTGCCCATATTCACCATACAATAAGGCACGCGGGTGACGTCGGTTAAGGCATAAGGCTCCCAATAGCCGATATTTACCCCAACTTGAACAAAGATAGGCGGCGGTTTAGGGCAGTAGGATATTGGCAGTGTCGGGTTATTGGTGTCGGGGTATTTGGAAGGCATCACGGTGGCAGAGCCGATGGTCATGGGAAATAAACAGTCCCAACAGATGTCTGTGATGGGATTGATAAAACGGCTTTTGCACGCCGCACTGGCTGCTAGGGTGGATGGGGCAATAAAAACCAATAGGCAGCACAGCAATAAAGGAAAGTGTCGCTGTTTCATAGGGTGTCCTTTTCCACGCGTTGCGTGGTACTCCTTTTGCCTCTACAAGAGGCTTCGCCTCGTTATAGCAGTCAAAAGCGAGCTTGATTAACAATGAGAGGGTGTTGCTTGGAAGAATGATCAAGAATTGCTGTCGGCTTTTCTTGATGATATCCAAGGTGGTAAGTCATTGTTCTATCTCCAAGGGCTGCAAGCCTGAGACGTTGATTTCATCGATGCGCCAGCGTGTGCCTTCTTGATAAGCAATGGCGGGAACATGAGTAATGTTCAATCTGCTGGTT
>NZ_JAPPTO010000097.1:0-633 GCF_027587135.1 Vibrio sp. MM46 | reverse complement strand
ACTTCGATTGATGACGAAGTCTACGAAGGTCCAGAGAACTTTACGGTAGATGTGACCGGTCTTGGTCCTGTCCAAGGCACTGATACGGGTACCGCAACTATTGTTGACGATGGTACTGGCCCTGATCCCGATCCGGATGATGACCGCCCAACGGTATCTATCAGTGATGCTGGCACGATTAACGAAGGTGACACCGCCAACTTCGTTGTCTCGTTAACTAATGCATCAGAAGCCCCAGTCGAAGTTCAACTGGATCTTAACCTCGGTGATACCGAAGCAGGCGACCTCGGCACTCTTGAATACAACACGGGCTCTGGTTGGGTTGCCGTTCCTGTTAATGGTGTGGTGAGTGTACCAGCAGGCTTAACTGAGTTTGATGTACGAATCGCTTCGATTGATGATGAAGTCTACGAAGGTCCTGAAAACTTCACGGTAGACGTAACTGGTTTAGGTCCTGTGCAAGGTTCCGACACGGGTACAGCCACTATCGTCGATGACGGTACAGGGCCAGACCCAGATCCGGACGACGACCGCCCAACGGTTTCTATTAGTGATGCAGGCACAATTAACGAAGGTGACACCGCCAATTTCGTTGTCTCATTAACTAACGCTTCTGAAGCCCCAGTCGAAGTT
>NZ_JAPPTO010000096.1:0-638 GCF_027587135.1 Vibrio sp. MM46 | reverse complement strand
GCATTAAGGTGTGAGCGGCGCTTGGCTATACTTGAGCGAAGCGAAAACGCCAAGCGTTGCGAATCACTCTTAAATGCTTTGTTAGCCCTGTGGTTGACTAGTACATATAACCTAGCCAATCAAAATGTCCAACACCCCACTGCTTATCTCTGAGTGGTTTCACATACAGTTCATCAACGTGCTCTACAGCAACTCCAAAGTTGGTGTGCTCGTGAAGCCTTAACCAAGATTGCATGCACTGAACTTTGTTAAAGCCGTTTGAAGAGTAGAAATCATCTAACTCAGATATGAGGATTATGAAATCAACGTCTTTAGTTTCGGCAAATGCCGATACTTCTGACAACATAAAAGAGCCAATACCTTGCCCTCGATAACGTTCATCAACACAGAAGTCGATGACGCCCAGAACCTTATGTATTTCCCCACCGACGCTCACGGCTCGATAATCCAGTCCAAGATAGCCAACCAACTGTTCACCTTGAAAATGAAGAGCACGCATATGAGGTAACTGCTTAAAGTAAGAACGACTTACTTGGCTATCTGGGAAAGCTTGGTTTCTTAACGCTTCGATTGCCTTATGATGCAATTCTGAAACGTCAATTTCTTGCACGATTTCCATATCATTTCCTCAAAAAGGG
>NZ_JAPPTO010000095.1:0-664 GCF_027587135.1 Vibrio sp. MM46 | reverse complement strand
TTCATGTTGTGAAATATCATTCAGCGCTATAGGAGGTTCGACGTCGGATGCCCGTAATAATCCGGCAAACACAACCCAACGTATCAAAAATACGGGCGGGGACCCAACGTGTAAAAACTCACGGACATACTCGTGGTTTAAATACGCGTTCGGGGATTGGGAGAAGCTCTGACCCAATGAGAGTGAAAGAGCGTTCTATATCAAACGATTTTGACCACAACTACTATTTTTATTTCACTTTTCCCCAATCACGACAACCTTTTTTAGTCACGACAACTTTTTGCGAATAACTTGGTGTATGTTTGGGTTTCGGTTTATCCACTTTTTTCCTACGCCTCCGAATTTTACGTTGTTGAGTCAAGACAATAATGGCTTCTCGAATACAAAGCTTAAGTTCATTTTTTGTTGCATAAATCAGTTCTCGATCTGTCTCACTGTAACCGTCTAGTTCTACGAACGTTATTTTTTTATGATGTGGTTTTCGGCTCATAGTCACCTCATTTTGATTACCTCTTATTTGGCTAATAATCGTACCCATTTTTACTACTTACGATTGTGCCATTTCGCAAATTTCAACGATCAAGCTCGCTTTTGGCTGCTATAACGAGGCGAAGCCTCTTGTAGAGCCAAAAGGAGTACCGCGCCAGCGGATTGAACTCTCCGT
>NZ_JAPPTO010000094.1:0-694 GCF_027587135.1 Vibrio sp. MM46 | reverse complement strand
TAAACAAAGTCCACTGCGTGCGCTTTACCTTGACGAAGGCGGCGGCCGAAGCAGCTACAAGCTGTGTGAAGAAGCTTACCCAATAGTAAAACAGCGGTTTAATGCTGCCGCTAACGAAAACGTCACCTTGTTAGCACACCACTTACTCGGTAAAGAAGCCAATCGCTACAAACCACAAATCGTGCAATCGCTCAAGCGTAGCTACAACAAGTTTTTTGCCATCAGCACCAGTGCCTCCAACACCATCAAACAAAACATGCTGATGAACGAGCTGCGCTACAACCTTGACAGTCTTGACCCCACTCAAGCGGCGCTCAACTACGCCTATACCACCAACAAACTGCAAACCACATCGATGTGGGCGTCACTAGGACTGATGGCAAGGGAATATTTACCCATGCTCCATACCATGCTGTTTATGCTGTTTGCTTGCTTAGGCTTTTTTGTTGCAGGTGCAGCGGTCATTCCTGGCTTAACCATGATGGTATTGAAAAACTACTTTGGAACGTTTGCCTTTCTGGCGACGTGGCCAGCGCTCTTTGCCATCATCAATGGCTTCCAACTGTGGGGGCTAGAATCTCTCTCCACCGATGTCTCCGGTAAATTTGGTGGACTGGTTCTCTCCAATGCCAATGCAGCCGATGAACTTCACAGCCGCTTTGCATGGATGACCGGTATCTTGATGATAGGGGTA
>NZ_JAPPTO010000093.1:0-694 GCF_027587135.1 Vibrio sp. MM46 | reverse complement strand
CAAGCAAAGTCCACTGCGTGCGCTTTACCTTGACGAAGGTGGCGGCCGAAGCAGCTACAAGCTGTGTGAAGAAGCTTACCCAATAGTAAAACAGCGTTTTAATGCTGCCGCTAACGAAAACGTCACCTTGTTAGCACACCACTTACTCGGTAAAGAAGCCAATCACTACAAACCACAAATCGTGCAATCGCTCAAGCGTAGCTACAACAAGTTTTTTGCCATCAGCACCAGTGCCTCCAACACCATCAAACAAAACATGCTGATGAACGAGCTGCGCTACAACCTTGATAGCCTTGACCCCACTCAAGCGGCGCTCAATTACGCCTATACCACCAATAAACTTCAAACCACATCGATGTGGGCGTCACTAGGACTGATGGCAAGGGAATATTTACCCATGCTCCATACCATGCTGTTTATGCTGTTTGCTTGCTTAGGCTTTTTTGTTGCAGGTGCAGCGGTCATTCCAGGCTTAACCATGATGGTATTGAAAAACTATTTTGGAACGTTTGCCTTTCTGGCGACGTGGCCAGCGCTCTTTGCCATCATCAATGGCTTCCAACTGTGGGGGTTAGAATCTCTCTCCACTGATGTCTCCGGTAAATTTGGTGGACTGGTTCTCTCCAATGCCAACGCAGCCGATGAACTTCACAGCCGCTTTGCATGGATGACCGGTATCTTGATGATAGGGGTG
>NZ_JAPPTO010000092.1:0-709 GCF_027587135.1 Vibrio sp. MM46 | reverse complement strand
GAAGACCAGTTTGCCGTCAACAATCGCCACCGTACCCTGCTCTGCTGGTACCGATGCCGCTGTGATAGTCAGCGTATCGTTTTCTGGATCGCTGTCGTTTGCAAGCACATCAATAGTAACCGCAGTGTCTTCATCTGTTGTAACAGTGTCATCCACTGCCACTGGTGCGTCGTTGACTGGGTTAACCGTGACCGCAACCGTTGCATCGTCTGTTAGCTGACCATCTGAGATGGTGTAGCTAATCGTTGCGTCACCATTGAAGTTTTCAGCAGGTGTGAAGACCAACTTACCATCCACGATGGTAACGGTGCCTTGCTCTGCAGGTACTGACGCCGCTGTGATAGTCAGCGTATCGTTTTCTGGATCGCTGTCGTTCGCCAACACATCGATAGTAACCGCGGTGTCTTCATCTGTTGCAACAGTGTCGTTTACTGCCACTGGCGCGTCATTCACTGGATTAACCGTCACCGCAACCGTTGCATCGTCGGTTAGCTGACCGTCTGAGATGGTGTAGCTAATGGTTGCGTCGCCATTGAAGTTTTCAGCAGGTGTAAACTCCAACTTGCCGTCGACAATCGTCACCGTACCTTGCTCTGCTGGTACCGATGCCGCTGTGATAGTCAGCGTATCGTTTTCTGGATCGCTGTCGTTCGCCAATACATCGATAGTAACTGCAGTGTCTTCATCCGTTGACACAGTATCGTTCACC
>NZ_JAPPTO010000091.1:0-709 GCF_027587135.1 Vibrio sp. MM46 | reverse complement strand
CCCATATATTGCGTTGCTGTTTTTCATTCCCGCGCCGATTGCTTTTTTTAAAAAATTTCAGAGAAGGCAGAGGTATCGGACGACCACTTCACATATTCGTTCGAGACGAGTAACCACGCCATTTCACCAATTAAGCTGGCTAGAGTTTGAATCCTATGTCGGCGAGTACTTTAAGCATCAAGGTTATGCTGTGAAGCAGTCTTTTTCACCAAAGCCTGATGGCGGCATTGATATTTGGTTGACGAAAGATGGAGAGCTAAGCCTAGTACAATGTAAGCACTGGAAGGCCAAGAAAGTTGGCATTCAGGTACTTCGAGAAATGTACGGTGTCATGATAGAGCACCACGCAAGCAAAATGATTATCGTCACGTCAGGAGACTTTACATCGGAAGCCATTGCTTACGCACAAGATAAACGCCTGTGGTTGGTCAACGGCTCAGAGTTGGTTCATATAATTGAGGATGGACGGAGCTTTGAAAATAAACCACCAAAGCCAACGAGCGACGCGAAACCGGTACCCAAAGTGTGTCCAAACTGTCAGTCTGTCCTTGTAAAACGAGTGGCGAAACGAGGAGTAAATAAAGGGAAGGCGTTCTATGGCTGCACTTCGTTTCCAACGTGTCGATACACGATTGATTACTCCAAGCCTAATTAGCGATGCTGCTCTGATTAATGAGTGGTAATTGGCGTGTTTTGCTCAAAAACAAAG
>NZ_JAPPTO010000090.1:0-764 GCF_027587135.1 Vibrio sp. MM46 | reverse complement strand
GCCCCAGAGCCACCGGTTAAGGCGATGTTTTGGTTATCACTGCCACAGGTAAAAGGGTCAAAGAAAGAGATTTGCTGGCGCATCGTCGGAAGCAACACCCCGCCTTTGAGCTGGCAAAAGTCCATGATGAGCGGAAAGAAGTTAACTAGGTTGGAGCTTTTTAATGTGCGAACTCGCCCGGCTTTTTTGCAGTCACCCCATAGTCCTTCACTCATCATAAAAGGCAGCGTGGAGAGCAGCGCTTGTGGCTGATTCATTTTCAGTGGAATGATATCGAGTCCGGCATTACTGAAAGACTCTTTTGCTGCTTGCGTGTCTTTCTTTTGACGGTTTTTGTCCGTAAAGAGAGAGACCGTCAACACCATGGAGGCAATGGTGAACTCTTTAGATAAAAGACCTTTTTGTAGGGCTTTACGCTCTTTAAGTTCATCTTCTGCCGTTGGCGCGAGCAGCGCCATTTGACTGTTCACCGTTTTGGTGAGGTCTTTTATCTTGTTGTCATTATCTGCATTTTGTTTACCCGTTGGCTCATTACGGAAATTCAATGTTACGCGATGAGGGCAGGTGATATTACGTGAAACGTTGCGGATAGAGGAAAATGCCTCTGGCAATGCATAAAGACGATAATCGCCAGGCAGCCTTGACAGTCCCATGTTGACAATACGAGTGTGAACCTCTTCCCCTTGGTCGTTGGTGTGACGGGTGGCAATATGACCTCGATGGGTCAGCGCTTCGGTGTCTGGCGATAAGGCTTGCAGATTTAA
>NZ_JAPPTO010000009.1:0-230887 GCF_027587135.1 Vibrio sp. MM46 | reverse complement strand
AAGAAGATTATCTGAAATAAATTCATAGGGTTTCACATCAGAAAAACGAGCTTCTAGTAAGTAGTGTTTTTTGCCATCTACAAAAATGTAAATGCCAATGTAGCTAGAGGACTCATGAAGGGCAGGTTCTTTAAACGTCTGATAGTGGTATGTGGGTTCGAAATGAAAATAACCCTTTTCTGACGTCATTGTCTCGGTGATATAACGGTTGTTAGAAAAAGCCGTGTGTAGATAAACTACCTCGCTAGTAAACGCTTTCCCGCCTAAGTATAAGCTGCCAGTGATCTCTGAGCTAAGTGTGTATTGAAACTTTTTTGATTTGAAGAAATTAAACATATCTGCGTTACAACCTGTTGAGAGCAATAATATTGTGGCACTCATAAGGAAAACCAGTATTTTGACCATTCGCTTGCCAATATCGTACACAGGTCAACTCATTCCCACGCGTGAGGCGATACTATGTCCTAATGATCTCAAGTGCTAGCCTAAGGCTGCCCCAGTTTTCAAATTAAGTCATGCTAAATCGTATATCTAGGCGCACTTTAAAAAATAATGTAAATAATATGTCCATTACTTTCATGGTTGGCTTTGCTGCGTAATTCGTTGTCGAAGCCGAGCAGTCTTATTTAGATTGATAGTAAGCCAACACGGCAAGTTTTAGCCATACCAAGCCCATTTTCGCTTTAAAACTCACATCGAAGTCTTTGGCTTGACGGCTGATACAACTGTAGTGTGGGCAGCGAAGTTCGTCTTCAAACTAAAGCCTCGCTTAAAATGAATTTATGGAATCACATAATTGGATACATGACTTATTGTTGTCTGACGACCACGATATCGGGAGTATTGAAGTCTCTTACCTAAGCGAAGGTAAGTATGCTGAACAATTTGATGTACGTTGCGTGGTGATTTCAAGGATGGTTCGTTTACTGATCTCACCGTAGCGCAACGCTGGGTGATGTACGAACCGGAACAGTTTGCTCACCCAGTGATTGAGAACTACGTCGCGGTGGTAAAGAGCAATAACCTGACTGGTGATTAGGGGAGGTCGGAACAAGTTGCCCTTGATTGATTTCGGTTTAGCACCCTAAACATCTCAGCCTCAAGTCAGTCATCCAATCCAATACTAAAAGACGAACCACACGATTCGCCTTTTTCGATCTTGAAGCTTGGTGATAGTGGATTACTCAAATTTAGACACACAAGCTGAACCACTACACTCGGCTCTTTCAGCCGAGTCATTCCAGCGAGCCTAGGCGAGACTAGGCGAGACTAGGAATCTCTCGAAGCGCGCTGTGGAGTTAGTGTTTAAAATGAACCCAAAAAAGTGAAACGGAATTACGACGAATACATCTATTCGATGTTGATACTGTCTTACGGTTTCTCTCGCTTAGTTCTGCCCCAAAATGATTTATGGTCTCTTTTATTAGTCCTGCTTGAGTGGCTACTTACTCTAATTTTGGTAATGAATTTATACACACTTGATCAACCATGTATGGGCTGTGTGATCTCTAGTCATTTGACGGCGATTCGTTGCCGCAATCAGCTTTAACTTCAAAAACATTTGGAATGGCTGTGAAGCTGATCGTTGTACTGTCACTCTTATATGAATATAGTTGGCTAAACACTAGCGTGCAATAAGGTAAATAAATGTTAGATTTTAGTCAGTTAGGCGGCACGAACCCTGTTGATAGCTCTTTCAATCCACGAGAGATCTTTCAGGCTTTGCCCAAAGTTAGCGGAAAGTTTCAGTACCCACGTGATGTTCAAAGTCAAGTTTGGACGAAGTGGTATGACAGAAGGGATACTAACAACTTAGTGATCAAGATGAATACTGGCGGTGGTAAAACGTCAGTGGGTCTACTTGTGTTAAAAAGTTGTTTGAATGAAAAGAAAGGACCTGCGGTCTATGTCGTACCTGATAACTATCTTGTAGATCAAGTAGTATCGGAAGCCAAAGAACTTGGCATTGATACGACAAAAAATCCGCATGACCCGAGATATCTATCAGGTAATAGTATACTTGTGATTAATATTCATAAGCTTGTGAATGGACGTTCTGTTTTTGGCGTTGATGATGAAGGCATTAAAGTGCCAATTGGAAGTATCATTATTGATGATGCTCATGCATGCTTAGATACTGTTGACCAGCAATTTACAATGGAGATCCCCAGTACTTCTCCTTTATACAATGAACTACGTTCTACATTTGACAGCGTTCTGGAAAGGCAGAATTATGCTAAATATCATGAGATCTTAAGC
Source organism: Vibrio sp. MM46 (assembly GCF_027587135.1). Classification (NCBI taxonomy): domain Bacteria; kingdom Pseudomonadati; phylum Pseudomonadota; class Gammaproteobacteria; order Vibrionales; family Vibrionaceae; genus Vibrio; species Vibrio sp. MM46. Next base: position 228,628 of record NZ_JAPPTO010000009.1, on the reverse strand, counting down.
GGTGACCCAAGTGCTTTCTTGCAAGTACCTTTCTGGAGCTGGCAAAAGCAACAGGCAGTAGTTACACAATCACTTGTAAAATACAAAAATGAACGTGTCATCGAGTTTTCATACCCACTGCTTAAGAACCACCTCCAGTTAGCAAACTGCGTGTTTAGTGCAGAGAAGGTCGAGATTTCTCCTCATTTCATCCCTATTTCTGTAATACCAGCATTGGGACAAGCAACACGTAAGATCTTTATGACTGCAACGCTTGCAGACGATAGTATTCTTTCTACTCATTTCGGAGTGAGACCTAATGAACTATCCAATCCGATAACTCCTGATAGTGCCGGAGATGTCGGTGACCGCATGATCTTGCTTCCTCAAGTTATTAACCCACAAATAACAGACGAAGATATACAACAACTATGCACAAGCGTGTCTAAAAAACACAATGTGGTAGTTATTGCTCCGTCTACATATCGCGCTAAACAATGGGAAGATGTTGCTGATCTGACATTGAGTTCAAGCAATATTAGTGAAGGGGTTGCTAGATTGAAAGCTCAACACGTTGGCTTAGTGGTTCTAAATAACCGTTATGATGGCATTGACCTACCTCAAACGGCCTGTAGGCTCTTAGTTATAGACGGTTTACCTGATGCTAGAAATTTGATCGATAGAGTGAAGCAGTCTTCACTTATGTCCAGTAACTATGACAATGTTGAGAAGATTCAACGTATCGAGCAAGGTATGGGGCGTGGGGTCCGTTCAAGCGATGACTATTGTGTGGTTTTACTAACTGGCAAGGGACTGACAAGCACCATCTATACAGATAATGCTATCGAAAACTTTTCACCAGCTACTCGTGCACAGATGAACATATCGGAAAGTGTTGCAGCGCAGGTCGCAGATAAACCTGCTTCAGAGTTGGAAAAGTTAATGGACTACTGTTTACTTCAAGATGCGCAGTGGGTAGGGTTTAGTAAAGGGCAACTCGCTCAGTTGACTTATGAAGAACGAACCGAAAGTAAACCAATTAAGCTTTCGCTTTATGATGCCTACTTATCAGCGATTCGTGGTGATGTTAATGGCGCATGTCGCATAATTGAAGCTACAGCGAATACTTGCGACGATAACGCTTTAAAAGGATACCTAAAGCAAGTATTAGCTGAATATACGAACATCAATGATGAAAGTCAGGCTCAGTTGATACTGCTTAATGCAAACACCTATAACCAAAGGCTTTTAAAGCCATTATCTGGACTTAGCTACACTAAAGTCAATGGTTTAACTCAAGAACAAGCAGAGCAGTGCTCAAGCTATTTAAGTAGTAAGTTCTTGATAAAAAACAAAATGATTATCGCTGCAAATGCTGTTATCGACGACTTGTATTTCAAACCTAAGTCAGCGAATAAGTTTGAAGCTGCAATGGATAACCTAGCCAAAATGTTAGGCTTCAATAGTCAACGCCCAGAACTTGCTTATAACAAAGGACCAGATAACCTCTGGTCTATTGGGAATCAGCAGTATTTGGTTATTGAGTGTAAAAATGAAGCTACTTCTGACACAATAAACAAAAGCTACTGTAATCAATTAAATGGTTCTTCCACATGGTTTGAAAACCAGTATGATTTTACGAGTCAGCATACGCCGATAATGGTTCACCCTTCGGTGCAGTTTGAATACGCATCTTCACCTAAGCCGACTATCCGTATTGTCAATGACCAAAAGTTACAAGAACTTCGTCACAACGCTCTCAGCTTCTTTGAGTCTATCTCTACTCATAACGAGATTAATAATGTTGATGCAATACGTGAAAAGTTGGCAACCTACAAGCTTCGAGGTCAGGATATAGTTGAACACTATACTGTACCTTTTAAAGGATAGCATCAATGACACCTAAGGGAGCTGACGCTTCCTTAGGTGTACGGCAGTAGCAAAGTCACTAACTCAGAATTGCCCCAAAACAAGTTAGTATCGACGAGGAACACAGACACGATAATATGTTTGTGTAATACATGAGCTAATGGTAAAGGGGAGCAAAACGGAAGACCTGACCCTGTTCGTTCCATTCAAATATAGAATGTCGGTCATAGTCTCAAACCGATAGAAATTAATCACCAAACGTTAAGCCAATACTCATTTCATGTATAATATCATTTTCCTAACATAAGCTTAAATACCATGATTGAATTTTTAGATAAAGTTAAAAACTCGAAGCATGAGCTAATAATTGGCACGATATTGGGCTTCATTGCTGTATTAGTGGTAACGGTTCCATGGAAAATAAAGCAAGATGAGATTTCCAGTCTTCGCTTACAAGTTGAAACATATAAACTACTGAACACTCATGATGAAGCCATTGTCGATAAGTTAAATAACACAGATAACCTTATTCGAAAAGTAGAAGCACTAAACGAAGAGCTTTCAATAAAGAATAATGAAATATTGAAGCTAAGAGAAAGTTTGATATCAAAGAACTTAGAAATAAAGAAGCTAAAAGTTATTAATGAAAAGCTAAATTACATTCAGTTTAATACCAAGTTATTGCTCGATGAGTTACAGAATTATAAACATACCAGTAATCACAGCGTTGAAATAGAGAACCATAAAGATGAAAACTCATAAAATTGCTTTTACTACTTCGGCTATTATACTAGGCGCTACATCTACGTTTGTAATATTGATGCTTTCAGGTTTTATTTTCCCTTATGGCTCTATTGAGTTTGGGAATTGGGCTATGTGGTTCGGCGCTATTTTTAGTGGCGTAGCTTCTGCGGGTGCAATAGCTGCTGCTATATTTACTCGTAGCACAATTAAGTTTTTAACTCACCAACATGAGCAGCAACAAGAGTTACAAAAAGTACAACAGTACCAATCGCATAAAGCAGAGTTCTACCAGTTACTAGATGATATAGAGGGTGTGGTAAATAATAAGATCAAATTCATCTCTAAGCTACCTCTTTATCGTAGTATCTTTCCAGATAATTCTTTTTCTAACACAGACCTCCATGCTAATAAAGAAAACTCATCTTTGTTGGACGTTGTAAATCTGTGGAATGAGTTATGTGTTAACCTCCACACTCAAACAAACAATTCGACTTTCGATGCAGAAGAGTTCAACAATAACTTTTCTCGAAAAATAGATGAACTTCAAATTAAATTACACATGAAGCGCGTTGACAAAAGAACTTTTGGGGATGTTTATTTTTATAATGTTGGTATTGCAGAGCCAAGGAAACTTTTTAATACTATTGATGCGTACAGTGAGCTAAATCAGACTCGTGAGATACTATCACATTTACTTCATTTTGCGGGGTTAGATCATATTCCCTTGAAAAGGGAAACTGACGGCCCATTTACAAACGCATTTATAATGTATTATATCAGAAACCAGAACCAGAGTTACGTAATCAACAAAGAACAAGATTATTTAAAAACGTATGAGGCATGTGCAAAATACTTGTGCTTCCTTAATGATAGAGAACATTCTAACGTCGCCCTTATTCATCAGTGCATGATTTACACTATGACCCTTCACAATGTCTTAGACCTACTAGGTAATGAGAAAACTCAAGAACAGCTTAAAGTTGTGCTTCTTGCCGACTGTCACAAATTTGTCTTAAATCCAGAATCGTCACAATATCACAAAGTAGCCAATGAAATAATTGAACAATTAAGCTGAACTCAATATACAAACTAGATCGGGAACAAACAGGGTAAAATTTTGCGTTTTGCCTCCTAATATTTGACTCAATTTTTCTAATCCCACCTAAATAGGTAGGAGTGAATTCACTAGCTCATATCTGTCCATAAACAAGTTTTAAAAGTCTTGCCCTAAACAAAAAAGGCGAACCAATCGGTTCGCCTTTGTCTATTTAGATGCTACAAAAATTAATCTTCGTAGTTATCAATGCTTGGGCACGAGCAGATTAGGTTACGGTCACCGTATACGTTATCTACGCGGTTTACTGTTGGCCAGTACTTCCAAGATTTGGTTGCTTTAGAAGGGAAGCAGCCAAGCTCACGAGAGTAAGGGCGATCCCATTCTTCTTTCGCTAGGTCAACTTGAGTGTGTGGCGCATTAACAAGCGGGTTGTTATCTAGCGGCCATTCACCGTTCTTAACCTTCGCCATCTCTTCACGGATTGCGATCATTGCATCACAGAAGCGGTCTAGCTCTTCTAAGTCTTCCGATTCTGTTGGCTCAACCATTAGCGTGCCTGCTACAGGGAACGACATAGTTGGAGCGTGGAAACCGTAGTCCATTAAACGCTTCGCGATGTCTTCTTCGCTGATACCTGTTTCTTCTTTTAGTGGACGAATGTCGATAATACATTCGTGCGCTACACGGCCGTTTGAGCCACGGTAAAGAACAGGGTAGTGAGGGCGCAATTGCTCCATCACGTAGTTCGCGTTCAGAATCGCTACTTTTGTTGCGTCTGTTAGGCCAGCTTCGCCCATCATTGCGATGTAAGCCCAAGAGATAGGCAGGATAGACGCGCTACCCATATCCGCTGCCGATACTGCGAAGTTTTCGCCGTCTGCACCGTTTTCAATGTGACCCGGTAGGAAAGGCGCTAGGTGCGATTTCACACCGATAGGACCCATACCCGGACCGCCACCACCGTGTGGGATACAGAAGGTTTTGTGTAGGTTTAGGTGAGAAACGTCTGAGCCGATGAAGCCCGGCGTTGTTAGACCAACCTGTGCGTTCATGTTTGCGCCGTCTAGGTAAACCTGACCGCCTGCGGCATGAACCATTTCACATACTTCTTTCACTTGCTCTTCGTATACGCCGTGCGTAGAAGGGTAAGTGATCATGATGCTTGATAGGTTGTCTTTGTGCTTCTCGATTTTCGCTGCTAGGTCGGTGACGTCGATGTTACCTTCTTCATCACACTTAACAACAACCACTTTCATTGACACCATAGATGCTGTCGCAGGGTTAGTACCGTGCGCAGAGCTTGGGATCAAACATACGTTGCGGTGACCTTCGCCACGGCTTTCGTGGTAGCGTTGAATCGCGATAAGACCTGCGTACTCACCTGATGCACCAGAGTTTGGTTGTAGTGAGAATGCGTCGTAGCCTGTGATTTCACATAGCTTCTCTTTAAGATCTTTTGCTAGTGCGGCGTAACCGGCTGCTTGTTCTGCTGGTGCGAACGGGTGGATCGAACCAAACTCAGGCCAAGTTACTGGAATCATCTCTGCTGCTGCGTTCAGCTTCATCGTACAGCTGCCCAGTGGGATCATGCCGTGCGTTAGTGAGAAGTCTTTGTTCTCTAGCTGTTTTAGGTAACGCATCATCTGTGTTTCGCTGTGGTGCGTGTTAAACACAGGGTGCGTTAGGTATTCTGTTGTGCGGCGCAGTGCTTCTGGAATCGCTGCAAATTCGTTGCCAGCAATTTCAGTTGATAGTGCTGCGACTTCCTCTTTCACGCCGAATACTGCGAATAGGGCTTCTACGTCTGCCACGGTTGTGGTTTCGTCGAAGCTTACACCTAGCTGAGTACCCAACTTACGTAGGTTGATGTCTGCCGCTAGTGCTTTTGCGTATAACTCTTCAGTTTGTGCACCAGTATTGATGGTGATGGTGTCGAAGAAGCTGTTGTGAGCAAGCTCGAAGCCGCCTTTAGTTAAACCAGCAGCTAGGATGGCTGTCATGTGGTGCGTACGACGAGCAATCGTGCGTAGACCTTCTGCGCCGTGGTAAACCGCGTAGAAAGACGCCATATTCGCTAGTAGTGCTTGAGCGGTACAGATGTTTGATGTCGCTTTTTCACGACGGATGTGCTGCTCACGCGTTTGCATTGCCATGCGAAGAGCTTGGTTGCCGTTGGTATCGATAGAAACACCGATAACACGACCTGGCATAGTGCGCTTGTGCTTGTCACGTGTTGCCATGAAGGCTGCGTGTGGACCACCATAACCCATAGGAACGCCGAAACGTTGTGCCGAGCCGATTGCTACGTCTGCGCCCATTTCACCCGCAGGTTTTAGTAGGGCAGAAGCCAATAGGTCAGTCGCTACCGTTACCAGCGTTTTGTTTGCTTGCGCTTTTGCGATGATGTCCGTTAGGTCACGAACTTCACCCGTTGTGCCTGGGTATTGAACTAGCGCGCCGAATACGTCTTGCTCTGGTAGTGATTCTAGAGAACCAACGAGTACTTCAAAGCCGATGAATTTCGCACGAGTTTTTACCACTTCGATGGTTTGTGGGTGAACGTCGTCAGCAACGAAGAATACGTTACTCTTGCTCTTACCCGCACGCTTACAAAGTGTCATCGCTTCTGCTGCTGCCGTTGCTTCATCGAGCAATGACGCGTTCGCGATTTCCATACCAGTAAGATCCATCACCATTTGTTGGTAGTTTAGAAGTGCTTCTAGACGACCTTGTGAGATCTCTGGTTGGTAAGGAGTGTAAGCGGTGTACCAGCCCGGGTTTTCCATCACGTTACGCAGAATTACGTTTGGCGTGAAGGTGTTGTAGTAACCCTGACCAATGAATGTACGTTTAACTTGGTTCTGATCGGCGAACTTACGCATTGCTGCCAGCATGTCTGCTTCGCTTTTCGCTTCTGCCAAGCTCATTGGCTGCTCTAGGCGAATTTGCGCTGGTACGGTTTCGTCGATAAGCGCATCAAGGCTTACTGCGTTGATCGCTTCCAACATTTTTTGTTGGTCAGATTTGTTTGGTCCATTGTGGCGAGCAACGAACTCATTCTGTGTGCTGAGGCTTTGAAGTAATTCAGTCATTGTCCTTTACCTACTCCTTGGTTCGGGTAACGGATTTACGCTACTGATAATCTAAATTATACGTCCGAACCTAGAAAAAAAGCTGTCCACTAATCGTTATGCTAGGGGACAGCTTTCGTCTCATCCTAATTACTCTTCTTCGATAGAGCTTAGGTATTCTTCCGCATCTTTTAAGTCATCCAACTCAGATGGGTTTGAAAGCTTCACTTTCACAATCCAACCACCTTCGTATGGTTCTTCGTTGATTAGCTCTGGGCTGTCTTCTAGCTCTTCGTTGATTTCAACTACTTCGCCAGTGATTGGTGAGTAGATGTCTGAAGCGGCTTTTACTGACTCAACCAAAGAAAAGCTTTCGCCCGCTTCGACTTCATCTTCCACGTCTGGTAGGTCAACGAAAACTACGTCACCTAGCATCTCTTGAGCGTGCTCTGAAATACCGATAGTTACTGTGCCGTCACCGTTGTCACGTACCCACTCGTGGCTATCTGTAAACTTCAGTGTTTTGTCCATTGCTTAATCTCCAAATAACTTGTCAGGATAGTTTCTGATTTAATAAATCTTTTATTGGTAAAGAGGGTAACGACTGCAAAGCTCTTTCACTTGCTTGCGTACGCGTTTTTCTACTTCTGCGTCACCTTCTGGGTTGTTCACCAAACCGTCCAGTACGTCACCAATCCAATTACCGATGAGTTTGAATTCTTCAGCGCCAAAGCCGCGGCTTGTACCCGCAGGCGTTCCTAAACGGATGCCCGATGTAATCATAGGCTTCTCTGTGTCGAATGGGATGCCATTTTTGTTACACGTGATACCTGCACGCTCTAGTGCTTCTTCTGCTTTGTTACCTTTTAAGCCTTTAGGGCGAAGGTCAACCAGCATCAAGTGCGTGTCTGTACCACCGGTTACGATGTCGCAACCGCGAGTTTGCAATACTTCCGCTAGAACTTTTGCGTTGTTGATCACTGAATCAATATAAGTTTTGAATTCAGGACCAAGCGCCTCACCGAACGCGACTGCTTTAGACGCAATCACGTGCATCAGTGGACCGCCTTGCAGGCCTGGGAATACCGCTGAGTTAATTTTCTTAATGATGTCTTCGTGATTGGTCAGAATCATACCGCCACGTGGACCACGCAGTGTTTTGTGGGTTGTAGTCGTAACCACGTGTGCGTGAGGAAGCGGGCTAGGGTGCGCGCCTGTTGCGATAAGACCGGCGATGTGCGCCATGTCGACCATAAGAATCGCGTTTACTTCGTCTGCGATTTCACGGAATTTTGCGAAGTCGATAGTACGTGGAATAGCACTACCGCCTGCGATGATCATTTTCGGTTGGTGCTCAAGTGCTAGTTGGCGAACGTCTTCATAGTTGATTTCTAGCGTTTCGCGGTCAACGCCATATTGAACTGCGTTAAACCACTTACCAGAAAGTGCAGGGCGTGCACCGTGTGTTAGGTGACCACCTGCGTCCAGAGACATACCAAGAATAGTGTCGCCAGGTTGAAGCAGTGCCAGTTTTACTGCGCCGTTTGCTTGTGCGCCTGAGTGTGGTTGAACGTTTGCGTATTCACAATTGAAAAGTTTTTTCGCGCGTTCGATAGCAATGGCTTCCACTGTATCTACGTGCTCACAACCACCATAGTAACGGCGACCTGGGTAACCTTCAGCGTATTTGTTTGTTAGGCATGTGCCTTGAGCTTGCATTACCGCTTTAGACACGATGTTCTCAGAAGCGATAAGTTCGATTTGTTCATTTTGGCGAGCGAATTCTGCCTGAATTCCAGCAAAGACAGCGTCATCTGTCGCGGAGAGGTTGGTAGAGAAAAAGTTTTCCAAGCTGTGGTTAGGGTAACTCTTGTTCATGGTAGTTGACCTTCCAAATCTGAAAATGAACCCGCAGTAGAAATAGTTGTTTGATTGCGATGGTGGCTCATTTGTCCTCAAAACAGCTGAACTGCATAGCAGAACAGAGTGACTTTCGACCCGAATAAGTGGGTTAAAACTCCGTCGGATTGTGGTTTCTCTTGTCCAATCTCTTACGGAAATGTGCATCTCTACATCTAACAAGTTGGTAACATAGCGCTTGCGGAACGAACAATCAACCAAAAATTTCCTATAGGAAACGAGATTTCTGGTTTTGTTAACAAGAGCACGCTTTAATTAACTCGGTGGACTTTTATCCATTATAGGGTTCATGCACAATGCTAATAGGAAGGAATAAAGGATATTTACAGAGGGATTTATGGCAGAAAGCATTTACGATGAATACCCGTCAATGACGTTGGCGAAAGAGCAACAAGACCAAAATATTGAACCGCTTAAGCTCGGTCAGCGCATTAAAGATATCCGCTCTAAACTTGGTATCACTTTGGAAGAGGCGAGCCAACGTACTGGACTTGCGCGTTCTACGCTAAGTAAGATCGAGAATGAACAGATTTCTCCTACCTTCCAAGCGATGCAAAAGCTAGCTCACGGATTGCAGATCGATATGCCACAACTATTTGAACCGCCAAGGAAAAAGGTGGCAACTGGGCGTCGCGATGTGACCAAAAAGAAAGAGGGCAAACCGCACCCAACCCAAACTTACGAGCACGAGCTGCTGGCGACTCAACTTTCCAATAAGAAAATGATGCCTTTTAAGAGTCAAATCCGTGCGCGCAGTTTTGATGAATACAAAGACTGGGTTCGCCATGATGGGGAAGAGTTTTTACTCATCTTATCAGGTGAGGTTATGTTTTATTCTGAGTTCTATGAGCCCGTTGTATTAAGCGAAGGCGACAGTGTGTATTACGATGCGAACATGGGTCATATGTTGACCAGTGTGAGTGAGGAAGACGCGCACATTTTGTGGGTGACTGCCAAATAGTGATAAATAGTTGTAAATTTCCTATAGTGAAAGCAAACGATTGCTATCTGTTTTGAATGCGTTATGATGGCGCTCTGTTGATGATATCTCACTCAACAGAGCGCCTTTTTTGTGCGTTTTGTTGTGATTAAAATGTTAAAAGTCACACTTTTGAAAGTCGAGCGATGTCTTGTTCGTGCAAAATTGAATCAAGCGTGTTTATTATTGGAAACACATTGAATGCCGACAGCATTCTCGGGTCTATCTAAATGGAGACGAAAATGACTCAAGAACTTCTGAAAACACCACTGCATGCACTTCATGTTGAAGTAGGCGCAAAGATGGTCCCGTTCGCGGGTTACGACATGCCAGTTCAATACCCACTAGGCGTTAAGAAAGAACACTTACACACACGTGATGCAGCAGGTCTGTTCGATGTTTCTCACATGGGTCAACTTCGTTTGATTGGCGATGGTGCGGCAGCTTTCCTAGAGACGTTAGTTCCTGTTGATATCGTAGATCTAGGCGCAGGCAAGCAACGTTATGCGTTCTTCACTAATGAGCAGGGCGGCATCATGGATGACTTGATGGTCGCGAACCTTGGTGACCATCTGTTTGTGGTTGTGAACGCAGCATGTAAAGAGCAAGACATTGCACACCTTCAAGCGCATCTTCCTTCCGGCGTTGAGCTGGAAATCATCGATGATCGTGCACTGCTTGCGATTCAAGGTCCTAAAGCAGCAGAAGTACTAGCGCGTTTTGCTCCTGAAGTAGCAGAGATGCTGTTTATGGATGTTCGTAAAGTTGAACTACTAGGCGTTGAGTGCATTGTTTCTCGTAGTGGTTACACTGGCGAAGACGGTTACGAAATCTCGGTACCGGCTGACAAAGCAGAAGAGCTTGCTCGTAAGCTAACTGGCGAAGAGGAAGTAGAGTGGATTGGCCTTGGTGCTCGTGATTCACTTCGTCTTGAATGTGGTCTGTGTCTATACGGTCATGACTTAGATACAACGACGACTCCTGTTGAAGCAAGCCTGCTATGGGGCATCCAAAAAGTACGCCGCGCTGATGGTGAGCGTGCGGGCGGTTTCCCTGGTGCAGACATCATTCTTAAGCAGATCGAAACAAAAGACGTTGCTCGTAAGCGTATTGGCTTGGTTGGTCAAACAAAAGCGCCTGTGCGTGAAGGTGCAGAACTGTACGATGCAGACGGCAACAAGATTGGTGTAGTAACCAGTGGTACAGCAGGTCCAAATGCTGGTAAGCCAGTTTCTATGGGTTACGTGCGCGCCGATCTTGCGGCTATCGGTACTGAGCTATTTGCAGAAGTACGCGGCAAGATGCTACCAATGACGGTAGAAAAAATGCCTTTCGTACCGCAACGCTACTACCGTGGTTAATTAAAGCTCGTCATTCCAGCGAGCCAAAGCGAGACTAGGAATCTACTTCCCACGCGCTGTATAGCTATAGTGTCGCGTTTAGGAATAAGCAACTATTAAGTAGGTTCCATTTCGTTTCCTCTTTGAAACGAAAAGCATAAACAAAAATGCCGAGCAAATTGCTCGGCATTTTTACGTTATTCTGAAGGTGTTGATTACGCGCTTAATTCTTCAATCGGGCAACACATATCGATAACCACTTCACTCAATTTGTCTGGGTGAATCATGTCTTCTTTATTCACACTAAATTGGCTTGCCATGATGGTGTTAAACAATTCCCAGTGTCTGATCAGCATCTTGTCGCGGTTGTTTGCGTCTTCTGGCCATGTCTCTTGCATCATTGGAGCTAGGCTAATCGCGCCATGAGCAAATACCAGCATTTGCCATTTTGATTCCCACTGATCGATTTGGTATTCAGGGTATTCAACATTGTAGTCAGCAAAGAGGTCGGTAAAAATCGCTGCAAATTCGTCTTTCGATCTTAAGAAGTATTGCAGTAGCGCATCATCGCCCTGGCGAATCGCGTCAGCAATCATCTGCACTGGGTGAGGGTTAACCAGCGCGAACGCAAGCATTCTTACCATGAATAGGTAAATCTTTTGATTAGACGGGGTGTTTGCTGGCATTTCGTTAACCAGCTGCGCCATGTAACCCTGCATGAACTCGTCCATGGCATCACTTACGGCTTGCCAGATTTTCTCTTTGCTTCCGAAGTGGTGGCGAATCAAACTATGGGAGACACCAGCCTTTTCACTGATGTTTCGAAGCGAAACTCGTTCATAACCTAACTCACAGAACATATCTGCCGCGACTCTAAGAATCAGGCACTTAGTTTGCTCAGCGGCTTCAGCACTCCTACGGCCTTGCTTTCTCTCTGTCATAGTTCGAATTTTCCCGAATATTATTCAACGCGCTTATTTTTACCAGAAACCGGACGATTTGACTAATTATTTTATTATCCATGTGGAAAATATGTTGATCATTTTTTCATTGTTCTTATACTGCACGGCTGTGTAGTAAATAAAAAGTCGATGGAGAAAGCCAGTGCGAAAACAATACCTAAAGCGCACATTTGTCGGAGCAGCGGTGGCATTGAGCCTCGCTACGATGCTGACAGGGTGTAACAAAGCCGTATCAGAACCGTCCGAGCCATTAATCAAACCTGTAAAATTACTTGCTGTTAATGATCTGACTGTTGCCGATTCCGATGCATTCCTTGCGCGAATAGATGCAACGTACAGAGCCCAACTTTCATTTCAGGTTGGTGGCGAAATTGAGAAGTTGATCGTCAGAATGGGCGAGGAAGTGAAGCAGGGCGATGTCCTTGCAACGCTAGACCCAAAAGATCTGCAATTGGCGCTTGATGCGTCGCAAGCGCAATATTCGTTAGCGAAAACCCAATGGGAACGCTCGAAAAGTTTGTACAACAAGAAGCTGATCAGTACTGATAGCTATGACCAGCAAGAAACCCAGTACAAAGCCGCACTGGCAAACCTTGAGCAAGCAAAAACAGACTTAAGCTACACAGAGATTCATGCACCGTTTGATGGTGTTGTTTCTTACACCTACGTGAAGCCGTACCAAGTTGTCGCGGCGAAGCAAGAAATTCTAAACCTTATCGACAATACCACGTTAGATGTGTCGTTCACTTTGCCCGTCACGTATGCAGAAGCGGTGTCACTGAACACATTAAAAGACGCGGAAATGTGGGTAACGATGGACAGCGAACCAAACAATCGCATTCAAGGCACATTTAAAGAGATTTCGACTCAGCCAAACGCAGACACTAACAGTTATGAGGCGATTGTGACCATTACTCGTCCGTCTGATCGTAACTTGCTGACGGGCATGACAGGTCAAGTTCATATCGCTAAGCAAAATGTTTCGGATGCTGTGATGCTGCCAAGCGCGGCGTGGGTAAGCAAAAGCGAAACTCAAGGCGAAGTATGGGTGATGGACAGTGAAACACAACAGGTGAATAAAGTGACCTTGTCACTAAATGAAAACGGTGGTGTGGAGTCGGGTCTAGACAAGAACGATTATGTTGTCATCGCGGGTGTTGAGCGCCTAGTTGAAGGTCAAGTGGTGAAAGCTTGGGTCCGTGAGGAAGGTATTTAATGAAACGTTCACTATTTACAGTTTCTGCTGTTGCGCTTGCAGTGCTGACTGGTTGTAACAGCAACGAAGAAGCAGCTGTTGAACAACCTTTGTATGTGTCGACGGTCTCTGTCGATGTTCCAGTAAAGAGCCAGTTCCGTACCTTTAAGGGACAAGTGGTGCCTGCTGAACAAACTCCGATTGCGTTTCGTCGAGCCGGTGAGGTGCAACATGTGTTGGTGAAAGCTGGTGACACAGTAAAAGAAGGTCAGATGATCGCTAAGCTTGATGACAGTAAAGAGAAGCAAGCAGTCAATGATGCCGAGGCGCAATACACGCTTGCTATTCGTCAGCTTAAACGTGGGGAAGAGTTGCACAGCCGCCAAATGATTTCGAAAGCGGAGCTAGACGAACTAACGGCAAACAAGGAGCTGGCAGAAGCGAACTTCTATAACGCGACAAACCAGTTGAATTACACCCGTTTGTTTGCCCCGTTTGCAGGCAAAGTTTCTGACGTATTTAAAGAGCGTTTCGAGCGTGTTGCAATTGGTGAGCCGGTTCTAAACCTTTATCAAAGTGACAAAGTGTACGTTCGTATTGAGCTGTCAGATAACGTATTAGCAATGGTGAATCCAAACACTCAAAGCATGAGTTACCAACCTCAAGCAACGTTCTCTGGTGATGAAAAGCGGTATCAGCTGAACTACTTGGAGCACACCAGTGAGCCAAATGCGCAAACACAAACTTACCAAATGTACCTGACGATGCCTCAGCCTGAGCAAGAGATTTTGCCGGGCACAAGCGTAAGCGTGTCGGTTGATATGGTAGCGGCAGGCATTACGTCTATTGATGGTTACAACATCCCAATGACAGCGCTGCAAGCGGGCAGCCATGACGGTGAGTTTTTCGTTTGGAAATTAAATGGTGACGCGGTCACAAAAGTTGCCGTGACCATCAATCAAGTTAATGGTGAAGGTGCGATTGTGTCCTCGGGTGTTGCTCAAGGCGATGTATTAGTGAATTCCAGCTTACGCAAACTTCGTGAAGGTAAGCATGTGGACGTGGTGGAGAAAGTACAATAATGAGCATTGCTGAATACTCAATTAAGAACAAAGTCATCAGCTGGCTGTTTATCGTTATTCTTGCGATCGGCGGTGTAACGTCGTTCTTAGAACTTGGTCGATTAGAAGACCCGGCATTTACCATTAAGGATGCGATGGTGATTGCGACTTATCCGGGCGCGACCTCTAAAGAAGTGGAAGAAGAACTAACTTATCCGCTTGAAAAAGAGATCCGTAAGTTGCCTTATATCGATAAGATCACGTCAACGTCTTCGAGTGGTATGTCACAGATTATGGTGAGCATGAAGATGGACTACGGTCCTGATGAACTGCCGCAGATCTGGGATGAAATGCGTCGTAAGATCAACGATTTGCAACCAACTTTGCCGCAAGGTGTTCAATCTCTGCAAATCATTGATGACTTTGGCGACGTGTACGGCGTGATGTTAATGCTCACAGGTGATGACTACGATTACATCGAACTAAAGCGTTACGCGGACCAACTTACGCGTGAGCTTGAACTTATCGACGGTGTGGGCAAAGTGGACATTGCTGGTGATCAGCAAGAGATGCTTTTCGTTGAAATATCTCTTGATCGTTTAGCTGCGCTTAACCTCGACATGAACGTGATCTCTGGTTTGCTGAACCAACAGAACAATGTGGTTTCTGCTGGTGAAGTGATGGTGAACGGCGAGAGTCTAATTATTCGTCCTAGCGGCACGCTAAACACCGTAGAAGCCTTGGAAAACCTGATTATTCACGGTCGTGATACAGGTAATCTGATCCGCCTAAAAGATGTTGCAACCATCAGCCGTGGCATTCAAGAAAAGCCGGGTAATGTTCTATTGTTCAACGGTAAGAAAGCGATCAACATTGGTATCTCGTTTGCATCAGGTGTAAACGTGGTAGAAGTGGGGCAACGTATTGAAGCGGAACTGGCAAGCCTTGAAACGATCAAGCCTGCTGGTATCGATATGAACTATTTCTACAACCAGTCACAAGAAGTGGATGACTCGGTAAAAGCGTTTGTTATTAGCTTGGCAGAAGCGGTTGCGATCGTAATTATTGTACTGTTGTTCACCATGGGGCTGCGTAGTGGTTTGATCATTGGTTTGGTTCTGCTGTTGACGGTATTCGGTACCTTCATATTAATGAACTACAACAATATCGAGCTGCACCGTATCTCGCTGGGGGCACTTATCATTGCCCTCGGTATGCTGGTGGATAATGCCATTGTTGTTGTCGAAGGGATATTGGTTGGTCTTAAGAAGGGTCGTACTAAAGTTCAAGCGGCAACGGATATTGTAAAACAAACCCAGTGGCCATTACTTGGTGCTACCGTTATTGCGATCACTGCTTTCGCACCTATCGGTTTATCTCAAGACGCGACGGGTGAGTTTATGGGTTCGTTGTTCTGGGTATTGTGTTTCTCGCTATTTTTAAGCTGGATTACTGCAATTACGCTAACGCCGTTTCTAGCAGATCTTCTATTGAAAGAAGAAGACAAAGGCGCGAACTCTGAAGATGAAGACCCATACAAAGGCTGGTTGTTCGTTGCATTTGGTGCGTCTTTGAAGCTTGCACTTCGTTTCCGTTGGTTAACCGTTGCCGGCATGGTGGCGTTACTTGTGGGTGCGGTGGTTGCGTTTGGTAGTGTTAAGCAACAGTTCTTCCCACCTTCAAATACACCGATGTTCTACGTTGATATGTGGATGCCAGAAGGCACAGATATTCGTGAAACCATCAAGAAAGCAGAAGAAGTAGAAAGCTACATTCGTACGCAAGATGATATTGATTTTGTTTCTGCCTCGATTGGTCAAGGTTTGCAGCGTTTCGCTCTGACTTACCAGCCGGAAAAGAGTTACGAAGCTTACGCACAGTTCCAAGTTCGTACTACGGACCGTGACAACATGTTCAAGCTTCTGCACAAGCTAGACGACAATCTAGCGAAGACGTTTGATAAGCCAACGTTTCAGTTCAAGCTGATGGAGTTTGGTCCGTCGCCAGCTTCTAAGATTGAGGCACGTATTACTGGTCCAGATCCACAAGTGCTGCGTGAGCTAGCAGTACAAGTAGAAGACATTCTGCACACTGACCCAGGCGCTCGCAATATTCGTCATGATTGGCGTGAGCGTACTAAAGAGCTTGTACCGGTATTTAACGAATCGAAAGCGCGTCGCTTAGGTATTTCGAAGCAAGATCTTTCAAGTACGCTACAAATGGCGTTTGGCGGTAGCACACTAGGCTTCTTGCGCGATGGTACGCATATTCTGCCTATCATGACGCGTCTACCAGAAGCGGAGCGTGTTGACTTTGAATCGCTGCAAAACGTGAACATTTGGAGTCCATCGTTACAGACGTACATCCCAGTTGATCAAGTGATTGACGGTGTGAAATTGGATTGGGATGAGCCGTTGATTCAACGTCGTGACCGTAAACGTACTCTAACGGTACTGGCTGACCACGACGTATTGAGTGACGATACCGCGGCAAGCTTGTTTGCTCGTGTACAACCAAAAGTGATGGCGCTACACATTCCAGAAGGGTACGAAATTACTTGGGGTGGTGAATACGAGTCATCAAAAGATGCGCAAGAAGGGCTGTTTGGCTCATTGCCAATGGGTTACCTATTAATGTTCATCATTACGATGCTTCTGTTTAACTCATTAAAGAAACCACTGGTTATTTGGTTCACGGTGCCGTTGTCTATCATCGGTGTGGCGTTTGGTCTTCTGACGACAAACATGCCATTCAGCTTTACTGCTTTCCTTGGTCTGCTGAGCTTAAGCGGTATGATTCTGAAAAACGGTATCGTACTTCTAGACCAGATTAACCTTGAGCTAGAATCGGGCAAGGATCCTTACTTAGCCATTGTTGATAGTGCGATTAGCCGTGTTCGTCCAGTAAGTATGGCAGCACTGACAACGATTCTGGGTATGATTCCACTCGTGTTTGATGCTTTCTTCGGTTCAATGGCGATTACGATTATGGCAGGCCTTGGTTTTGCTACAGTGCTAACATTGATTGTCGTTCCAGTCATGTTTGCAATTCTGTTTAAGATCAAACCAACCACTGCATAAGGGACCAACCTGACTTCTGTCAGATTCCTGCCTAGCCCTGGGGATTTTCCTCAGGGCTTTTTTGATCTTGGCGTATAGGGATGAGAAACGAGATTTGAGAAGAAAAAGAGTAGATAAAGGCGAAAAAGACAAAGCGGGTGGTTTGGTGAACACTTAACGGATTTTTATGATTTTCTTGCAAGCGATTGATAAATGATGCGTATACTAACAAAACATCATGATTAAAAGAGCGAACGCAAATGATAAATCGTGGATTACACGGACTCTTCCTTCTAGGTTCATTAACGCTTATTGGCTGTTCTTCTACAGACAGTGTTTCTACAAATACCACAGCTCCTGAAGCACCTGTGGAAATCAAAAGTGTCGATGCGGCAACTATCGCAACTTGGATCGACCAAAGCATTTTGAACCCTGAAGGGCTTTCTTTAGAAAAAGATAAAATTCGTTACCTAACAGGCTCAGCGGATTTAAATAGCGATGGAGTAGCGGAGCACTTTGTATTGCTTCAAGATCGCTATTTCTGTGGCAGTGGCGGTTGTAGCGCGTATATGTTTGACAACAACGGCAAGGTTCTTAACCGCATGTCAGTTACTAGAACGCCTGTTGTTTTGGCTGACAGTTACAGCAATGGTTGGCAAGACTTTATTGTGTGGAGCAACGGCGCATATCGTCAAATGAGCTTCAATGGTAACACTTACCCAAGTAACCCGTCGTTAGAGCCAAAAATTGACCGTGATACTAAGGTACAGACTGCGCTTGCTTATGTGATGGCAACTGAACTTTACCAGCAAGATGGTTATGACATTATGCCGGCAGAAGACCAAGAAATTTGGACGCCAGCCAATGTTTATCATTTTACGTTTAAGCATTACGGCGACCCACACAGTGTCTACCAAGCGACGGTAGACATGAACACGGGGGATGTCGATATTGAAGCGGTACCGATGCAGAAGTAGGTCGTACAAAAGTACATGATGAAAAAATAAGTATCGGTTAAACAGACCCGAACAAGAAAAGGGCGACAGCTATTAAAATTAGTGTCGCCCTTTGTGGTTTCTATGTGTTTGCTTTTTCTTTGATTATTAGAACTTGTACGTTGCGCCCGCATAGAAAGAGCCGATCTGGATGTCGGTATCTTTGCTCGAACGGGTTGAATCGACGTTGAAGTGGTCCATCTCATACGCCGCACGGAAAGTGATGTTGCTAAGCTGATGTGGTGTATATTCAAGACCAGCGCCGACGCGAAGTAATAACTCGTCTTCGTCAGGTCCTAACCCTTCCGGGATATCAACCGAGATATATCCCAAGCCTAATGTCGCAAATGGTCGCAAACCGTTGTCGAAGGTATAACCAATATTTGCCGCGACGGAGACACTGTTTACATCCAAATCTAACGGGGTGTGCTTAAGCTTAATATCACCATAATCTGTGTATTGTGCTTCAACACCAACGATACGATTGAACTGATACCCTCCGATAAGTTTAAAGGTTGTACCGTCACCATCGAGCTGTGTGAATGGGTCATCATCGCTATAGGTAGTATTACCGATACCACCTCCCAAATAAAAACCGGACACGTCTTTTGAGTCATTTGCTTGGGCTTGAATACTGCCTAGTGCTAGAAGAAGGATGACTGCTTTTTTCATTGTTATTTACCTCTGTATTACTGTCTGTCTTGTTGTGTTTAAAACAGTGTTCATTATCCGAGTGAGACGATGAAAAACTAAACAAAAAGTACACAAAAAACAAATAATTTCAATCGATTTAGATACTTACGAAATTGTGTGTTTTTTGTGTAATCAGAGGCTGTTCATCGCAATTTATTGATGATGCAATGCAGAGCTGCTGGGTGATTCAGTGCGATGGTGTGAATTGTGAACACTGAGAGTTTTCTGATTTGATTTTGCAAACCTAACCTATAATTCAAGGAGTTGAGAAAATAGTGAGACTGTATGCATAGAATCTATTTGGCCAATTTAATCCTCGATCCGACGACAAGGAAATTGTCCAATTCACGAGGCAGTGATGTACCGTTAAGGCCGCTCCCTTATCAAGTGTTGAACCTGTTGATTGAAAAACAGGGTGTTCATGTCACTCGAGAGGAGTTATTTGAAACGTGTTGGGATGGTTCGGTAGTCACGGATCAAGCACTAACTAATGTCATCTCGGGCTTGAGAAAGAAGCTAGGGCAGTTGGATGCAAAAGGCGTAAAGATAAAAACCGTTAGCAAAATTGGTTATTTATTAGAAATTGATGACGACGCTAAACCCACTAAACAAAAAGTACAAATTCCGGATTTAGAAACATTGGAACCAGAGTCCACCGAAACGGTTAGAACTTCCGTTCAAAGACCAACTGAATCGCGAGATAAGGCATTGAACTTGGCACCAATGCTGAGCTTGATACTTGTTTTAGCACTTGGTTCAGTATTGTATTTTCGTCCTTTCGCACCACATCCTGATTTCCTCAATAATTCTGAATATGACGACTTTTCCGTCTCTGAAACGGACTTTTATTTTTACGACCTCAAACATGATGAGCTTAATCTTTCGGCTTTGGCAACCAGTCTGAATGAGGATTCATTTCCTGTCTGTCCGGCAATTGTTTATTTACGCGTTTCCGAATCAGCTTATCAAGAAGGTGCGTACATTTTGCGTGCCTTTGCGTTTGCTAAAAATAGCAATAAGAACGTCAACTACATTAACTTCTCACTTGAGATTGAGTCGTTAAAAGAGACCATCTTGGAGAGCATGAGGAGGGCGGACGCAATATGCAAATAAACAAACTCGCCGTGCTTAATATCGGATTGACACTCGCTTTAGTTGGCGTTGCCGTACATCAAAAGTACTTTCAGTCGGATGAGATTACTGGGTCCCGCTGGGCTTGTGCGACCTATGAAGAGGACTTTATCACGAAAGGCTATCGACGATATGAGCACATCAAAGATCGCTCTGTAGTGGTGTTTAGCTCCGATAGGGATATGTATATCTTTCAAAAAGGTTCACTTCTAACTAAGACGGGTGAAAGTAAAGAATACGAAATGATTTTCAATGGTAAGTATAAGGTCGATGGACATGAGTTATCAGTGGATTATCAAAAGGTAAGCTGGAATCACCAACCGACAGAAAGCGAAGTGTTTATCCGCGACATGAACTCGTATGTTGGAACGAAAACGGACTTTATTTATAAAGTTGAAAATGACCGTTTGTTCTTTTTCAATCAAAGCGAAGCAGAGGAAAGTAACTTTGTTTGTTACCGAATTTAGTCATCCATTCGTTTTTTCATATTTAGTTATCTGACCACGCTTCTGTTCGCCTCTCTACAATAAAAAACACCTCCCAATGCCGAAGCAGAGGGAGGTGTCGAATGCCAAATCGAGGGAGGCATTGTTAATCGTTAATCAATCGTTGCCTAGGTGAGCACAAGCTGACCGTTGACGATTAAGCAGCGGCTTGTTGTTTCGCTTCTGCTTTGTTCTTTAGGAACGCGTAAGTGAAACCCGTTACCGCTGTACCTGCTGCGATTGCTACCAAGTACATTAATACCGGAGAAATTGCATTAGGGATTAACAGTACGAACAGACCACCGTGTGGTGCCATTAGTTTTGCACCGAACAGCATAGATAGTGCACCCGTTAGTGCACCACCCGCCATACATGATGGGATTACACGCATTGGATCTTTCGCTGCAAATGGGATTGCACCTTCAGAGATAAAGCACAAACCAAGAACGAATGATGCTTTACCTGCTTCACGCTCGCTTTGTTCAAATTTGTTTTTCGCAATAAATGTCGCAAGACCCATACCAAGTGCTGGGACCATGCCTGCCGCCATGATTGCAGCCATAGGAGCGTAAGTTTGAGAAGCCAATAGACCTACACCGAATGCGTAAGCTGCTTTGTTTACTGGACCACCTAAGTCGAAACACATCATTGCGCCAAGGATAATACCTAGTAGTACAGCACTGTCAGAACCCATGTTGTTTAGGAAGTCTGTCAGACCGTTCATGATGCCTGATACCGGACCACCTACGATGTAAATCATAACTAGACCAGTGAACAAGGTTGCCACAAATGGGATGATCAGAATCGGTTTAAGTGCTTCCATCGATTGTGGAAGTTTCACTTTATCTGCAAGGAACTTCGCGGCATAACCAGCAATAAAACCCGCAGCGATACCACCAAGGAAACCAGCGCCAGTAGAGCTTGCAAGCATACCGCCGACAAGACCCGGAGCCAGACCTGGGCGGTCAGCAATTGAGAATGCGATGTAACCTGCAAGTACAGGAATCATCAGAGCAAAAGCGGAGCCGCCACCAATGTTCATCAGAGCAGCCGCTAATGTGCCTTCTTCTTTAAACGCTTCGATACCAAATACGAAGGATAGGGCGATGATCAAACCACCAGCAACAACCACAGGGAGCATGTGCGATACACCTGTCATTAGGTGTTTGTATGCGCCTTTCTTCTCTTCAGTCGCTGATGACGCGCTTGACGAGCCAGAATGTTGGTATACGGTTGCTTGTTCAAACGCTTTGTCCATCTCTTCTGCGGTTTTCTTCAGAGCTGGACCTGTTTTAGTGCGGTACATCTTCTTGCCGTTGAAGCGGTCTAGTGGCACTTCGATGTCGGCAGCGATGATTACCAAATCTGCGTCTGCGATTTCTTGGTCAGTGAGTTGGTTTTTCGCACCTACTGAACCACGAGTCTCCACTTTGATTTGGTGACCGCGGCGTTTACCTTCTTCTTCCAGTGCTTCCGCCGCCATGAAGGTATGCGCTACGCCTGTTGGACATGCCGTAATTGCAACGATTTTCTTCGTCGCTGATGCACTTTCAACTGGTGCCGCAACATTTGTTGCTTGCGCTAAGGTTGCTGCGCTTTCTACTGCAGTTTGTAGGAAAGCAGATGCGTCTTTAGCTACGTCGCTGATATCTGATAAGTAGACTTTTTTACCTACGAAACGAGAAGTATCAACTGGAGTGTTAGCCGCAATTACGATCGCTTCTGCTTGTTCAATGTCAGCGTCTGTTAGTCGAGTTGGTTCAATCACGCTTGATTGGCATTCAATCTTCGCATTCCAACCTAACTTAGCGGCTGCTTGTTCTAGTAGACCTGCCGCAATGATGCTGTTCGCAACACCACTTGGACAAGCTGTAATGATGGCAATATTCATACTGATAACCTTCTGTTCCTTAGTTTTTGTCTAAGTTAGTATTAGGGTAAAGCTCGGTTACTTGTGTTTGGAGCTTGATGTTCTCCAGTTCTTCCTGACTGGTTATGCCTACGCCAACTTGGCTAACTGCAAGAGCAGAAAGCGCGGTAGCGAAGCGGAGTAAATCGTTTTTCGGCATCACTTGCATGTGACCCCAGCACAAGCCCGCAACAAGCGTATCGCCTGCGCCAACAGTGCTTACAACATTCATTCTTGGTGGTTGTGCGCGTAGCCATTCACCTTGGTTAAGCCACATCACACCGTCAGCGCCCATTGACACAACGATGTTCTCAATGCCTTTATCGCTAAGTGTTTGCGCCGCGATTTGGCATTGTTCTGGTGTGGCTAGGTGTTCGCCAACAAAATCACTGAGTTCTTCATCGTTTGGCTTGATTAACCAAGGATACGCTTCGATGCCTGCACGTAATGCGGCTTTACTGCTATCAAAAAGCACTTTCTTACCTTGTTGGTGCAGCGCTTCAATCCACGTTGCGCATTGCTCTGCGCTTACGCCGCCAGGTACGCTGCCGGCAAGAACAAAGTAATCGTGTGTTTCTGCAAGGCGGAATAGGGTTTGTTCAAAGCGAGCGATTTCTTCTGGCGTGACTTGCACACCAGGGAAGTTGATATCGCTGACTTGACCATCTGCCTCAACCAGTTTTACGTTGATGCGCGTTGCGCCTTCGACTTCAACAAACTCGTTGTGAACCTTGATGTCGTCGAAAAGCTGGTGGAACAGTTCAGGATTGTCTTTGCCTAGAAAGCCAGTCACTGTCACGTCCGCACCTAAGTCACTCAGAACTTTGGCGACATTTACGCCTTTACCAGCAGCATGCAGGTTGCTCTTTTCTACTAGGCTGACCGATCCCACTTTTAGTGAATCCAGTGAACCCGTTAGGTCAAGGGCAGGGTTAAGCGTAATGGTCACGACTTTGTTTGTTGCTTTTGTCGATGAAATTGTTGCTG
This sequence comes from Vibrio sp. MM46, assembly GCF_027587135.1. NCBI lineage: Bacteria > Pseudomonadati > Pseudomonadota > Gammaproteobacteria > Vibrionales > Vibrionaceae > Vibrio > Vibrio sp. MM46. The sequence continues at coordinate 205,192 of NZ_JAPPTO010000009.1, read as the reverse complement.
TCATGAATCCGTCCCTTAACCTTCACCAAGACCAGAAGCGATTGCTTTACCGATGGATTCGAGAGCTTGTGCTGCGTCTGGACCTTCAGCAGAGAATTGAAGCTGGTGACCGTGTTTTACACCAAGCGCAATAACTTTCATTAGGCTCTTTGCGTTTACTGGTTTAGCGTCGCCATCTAAGTTAGCAACACGGATGGTTGATTCGAATTTCTTCGCTTCCGCGACCAGCATTGCGCCCGGACGAGCGTGCAAACCGTGCGCGTTCTTAATCTTGAACACTGCAGTGTTGCCATCTTCAGATGCTTCGCTTGCTACTTCTTCGCCTTTGAATAACGCTAGAACTTGCTCTGCAGAAGCATCAAGTAACTTGTTGTGTTCGTTGTTAAACACAAGCTTTGAAATTGTGCTTAGGATCGATTGGTGCGCGTTATTGCAAGCAGCAAACGCAACTAGAGCACGAACTTTCTCGCCTTCAAACTCACAGTCATTCGCTGTTGATACAAAAGAAACACCAGTGCGAGTTACTTGCTTATCGCTACCGACTAGCCACAGACCTTGACCAAGGTGCGTCGGTGTTTTCGTCACAAGATCCGCAACGAATTCTGCACCAGCACAACCTGTATTCTTAAGTAGACCACCCGCAACCGCGCTCATCTGAACCATGTCGCTTGCAGGGAAGAGAAGTTGAATTAGAGAGGCATCGAAATCTGCTTCTAGCTGAACGTCACCATGAAGTAGGGCAATGATGTCATCTTCGCTTTTCGCATTGCGTAAGCGCTCTTCAACACCGTCTGCGCCCAATACTTTTGTTAGCTGCTTTAGGATGCCCAAGTGCTCATCTGATTTTGCCGCGATACCAATAGCGACGAAAACCTTATTGCCGTCACCCCATTCAACACCTTGTGGGAAGTGGTGAACCGCAACACCCGTGGTTTTAACCATTGAGCGTGTGTCTGTGGTGCCGTGAGGAATCGCGATGCCGTTACCCAAGAATGTTGAGTTTTGGTTTTCACGGTTTAGCATGCCCTCTACATAGCCTTGTTCTACCAGACCTTTGTCTGTCAGGCTTTGAGCGATGTTTTTAATCGCTTCAAACTTATCTGTAGCGGATTGAGATAGGGTAATGTCGTTCTTACTTAGCTTAAGCATGGTGCTTCTCCAGCCTTAAGGTATCTATTTCTAATTCATCTTGGCTACGCGGCTCGTTCTTCGATACGTAACCTTGTTTATCTATTCTTTGCTGAACCGCTGTTCCTGTTAACCAGTATTGTTTGCTACGAAACTGCTTAACCTTAACAATAAACTGAATCGATTCAGCAATTGATCAAATTTTTAAAACACTCAGCGAAACTGTTTTTAAAATCAAAACTTAATCATCCAGTGATTGATTGCCTCTAAAGCCTAGCAAAGCAAACCTCACTTGCTGTTTTTTGGTGATTCTCGTCAATTTTTAAGTTTTGCTGAATCCTTTCAGCTTTTATACTGAATCGGTTCAGCATATAATTCAACTTATCGAAGGATCGTTGATGTATTAATATGATCCTGCGCACAGAATAGGGCTTAGAATATGACACTGGATGAAATAGCGAAATTAGCTGGGGTTTCAAAGACGACAGCAAGCTATGTGATTAACGGGAAAGCGCAGAAATACCGCATCAGCGAAAAGACTCAAAAGAAAGTCATGGCGGTGGTAGAGCAGCATAATTACAAACCGGATCACGCGGCTTCTTCTTTACGTGCGGGAAACTCGCGTTCGTTCGGTTTGATCATTCCAGACCTAGAGAACACCAGTTACGCACGTTTAGCAAAACTGATTGAGCAAAACTCTCGTAAAGCAGGTTACCAAATCCTGATTGGTTGCTCGGATGATAACCCGCAAACGGAAGAGAAAGTGGCTGAGGCATTGGTTAGCCGTCGTATTGACGCATTGTTTGTCGCAAGTAGCATGCCGGCTGCCAGTGAGTATTACTTAAAGCTGCAAAACTCGGGCACGCCCGTTATTGCACTTGACCGGCCAATGGATGATGAGCATTTTTGCTGTGTGATCAGTGAAGATTTTGACGCGGCATTTGAGTTGACTGAGTCGGTTTTGTCCTCTGAAATCAAATCGATTGGGCTTATTGGCGCTTTAGCAGAACTTCAAGTTTCTAAAGAGCGTGAATTGGGTTTTCGTTCTGCTTGCCAACAAGAAAGCAAAGATGTGCTGGTAGGATATGGTCAGCATTTCTCGCGAGAAGAAGGTAAGAAAGTGCTAGAAAGTTGGATTGCGAATGACGAATTACCTGATGCGTTAGTGACTATGTCATACACCTTACTCGAAGGGGTGTTAGACGTTATGTTAGAAAAGCCGGAGCTGATGGCGAAAGTGCGTTTAGCAACCTTTGGTGATAACCGTCTATTGGACTTTTTGCCAATCAAAATCAATTCTTTACCGCAGCAGTTTGAACTCATTGCCGACAGCGCGATGGAGTTGGCGCTTAATGCGTCTGCAAAACGCTACAAGGCTGGGGTTGAGTTGATTCCACGTAAGATTGTGAAACGCCACATCGACGCTAAAGCTTAATTTCTATCGTCAGCGCCACAAACGCGTGGTCGCTGGCGTTTTTATCTCGCTCAAAAGAGGGGTTAATTAAGTGCGCATCCAGCACTTCATATCTCGTCACTTCCGCTATCGATATGTCTGCATGAGCATCGAATTCCTGCGATAGCAAGATGTAGTCCAACACATTTCCTTTTGCAAAGTGGTAATGCGTTGCTGGGCGTGGCTCCAGAGTAGGCGCTACTTGCAATTCCCATCCGTCATTTAGTTGCAAATCAGTGACGCTGTCACCGTAATGTTCAATCAAAACCTTGTTAACGCTTGTGGATGTGATTGCTTGGTTCATGTCTCCCATTAACACGGTGGGCATTGAGTCGCGTGCATACTGCTTTTGCATTGCGTCGCGTAGCATGGCTGCTTCCCAACCGCGTTGTTGTGTTGATAGCCAGCGCGCAATTGGTTTGCTTGCATCTGCAGGTGCCTCTGAATCAGCCGGTCTTTGTGATTTTAAATGCGTAACATAAATTGCAATATGCCCAATGATAGGGTGAACGATGATTGCTCGAATTGGTTTTCGGCTGAAAGGGGGCGCAGAGAAATCACCGAAGGCGTTGAGCGTTTCTTTATCGAAAGTGACGGCTTCATAACTTTCAATTGGGAAGCGGGACGCGATTGCCACTACAGGACGAGAGTAGATGTAGTCACCCTCAATATGCGGTGTATCGACACTGGCAAAGTGCTGATATCCCATTGTAGTAAAGAAGGCTTTGGTTTCTTCAATGCTGAACACTTCTTGTAAGCCGATGACATCCGGGGCGAGTTGCTCGAGCTGTGATTTTGTCCAAGTGAGTTTGTCCTGCCAGTCGTCGAGGGAGTAAATGTTCTCGAAGTCATAATACGCGCCAGGTGGAGCAACAAAGTTGAACAGATTGGCGGTGGCAAAGGTAATGCAGTTCTTATTAGACAAAATATTGCTCGTTCAAGGAGTTATTGGGTGAGTATATACCCAATTGGACAAGTTGAGTGAAGATCACGTTTCTATTTGTACGCATTCCGTTTAAACTCCGTTCATCAAGAAAAATGAGTAACGAACATGACCCAAGATTACGAACACGAAGAGTATTTAGAAGGCGAAGAGATTGAGATCGAAGCGATCGGTATCGACGTCGACGCGCACCCAATTGAACTGTACAAGCTTTTCAAAATCGCAAACTTGGTGAGTGGCGGTGGTGAAGCAAAACACATCATCGAAGAAGGTTATGTTGCGGTAAATGGTGAGCTAGAAACGCGCAAACGTCGCAAGATGTACGACGGCGATTTCTTCGAGTTCAACCAAGAATACTATGTTGTTGTGTGCGATGCGCCAGTAACTGAGCCAGAAACTGCGGAACAAAAGGCAGAGAAGAAGGCGAAGAAGGACGCGCAAAACGCGCGTAAAGAAAAATCTCGTTCGAATAAGAATGAGAGAAAAGCTAAAGGTCCTCAATCGACGGGTCGTAAAGCGTCGCACAAAGAGCGTAAGGCACAGAAAGAAGCATTGTCTCAATCTGCCAAGAAAGGTAAGAAAGAAGACAAGCCTCAAGTGAGTCGCGATCCAAAGAGTGGGCGTAACTCTATCGACTTCTTCTAAGTGATTTACCTATAACACGGATAATTTCACAAGCGCCGCTTCGGTTATTGACCAAGGCGGCGCTTTTGTATTTTGCGGTTGTGGATTTGACTGATAAGAATTTGGGGCTGATTGGTTAGTGTAAAACTTCGCTGTTTTGCGCGTGTTTGGTCCAGTGGTTAATCGAGTTTGGCTTAGCTAGGTAAAAGCCTTGGTAGTAATCAAGATTAAGCGCTTGCATAGCGGAGAGCTGCATGTTTTCCTCAACCCCTTCAATAACAACTTTCGCATTCATCTCTTCGGCCAGTTCAACTGCATTGGCAATCGCAAGCGTATCGCCAGAGCAGTAATCAAGAAGGTAAGAACGGTCTATCTTGATAATGTCGGGACAAAGTTGCTTAACGCGTGACATATCGGAATGGTGGGAACCAAAGTCATCAATGGCGAAAAGAAAGCCATTAGCTCGCATTAGTTGTACCGCTTGGATCAGTAATTCAGTATCACCACACGACTCTTCAACCACCTCAAAGACCACATCAGAAGGTTCCATACCTAGCTCATGCAACCGCTTATACAGCAAACCGTTATCTTTAAAACCCATGTCTTTGGTCAGTGTTAATAAGGTTTGCGGCATGACGTTTAGAAATAGTTTTATCGGCGAACCTGCGAAATGACGTGCAAAGTTTCGGATATGAATTGCCCGAGATAGAAACTCCATACAAAGTCGGAAGTAGGTATCTATGCTGGCATCGGTAAAGAAAAGATCTGGACGAATGTTGGCTCCGTCTGCGCCTCGAATGCGCAATAGGGCTTCCATACCGATCATGTTTTGGTGTTTATCGAAGATTGGTTGATAAACACTATGGAAAGTATATTGATTGAGCACGACGTAATATTCGCCAAGGCTGTCCTGCCTTATGTATTGCTCGTAATCGGACTGCTTCTTTAACTCCATGAAAAACGCCAAAAAAATAGCATGAGAGCGAATGTAACAGGATGGAATTCGGATTTGAAGCGCTAGGCTGTCTTAATTTTGAAGCCCTTTGAGTTAATTTGAAATAGATTCCGATTTTTTCTCGATGTATCTAAAAAACATTGATAGACCGAAACAAATCAGAAAGTAAACCAAGCCCACAATTAGCCAAATTTCAAAAATGTAACCGGAAGAGTTTGCCATCTCGGTACCAACAAAGGTCATTTCTTGAATCGAAATCAGTGAGACAATAGATGTGTCTTTGACTAAGGAGATAGTTTGGCCTGCCAATGCTGGCGTAATAGCTTTGAGCACTTGTGGGGCAATGATAAAGCGATATTTGACCCAACGAGATAAACCGAGAGAATCTGCGGCTTCCCACTGTCCTTTATCGACACTTTGTAAACCAGCACGAACCACCTCAGCAATGTAAGCGGAAGAGAGCAAGCCTACGCAGAGAACTCCTGACGCTAGGTTCTCCCACAAATTCGCCGGACCAAAGAAGAAGCTTTGTAGTGCATTGGGTTCGCCGCGATAGTTGCGAAGTAGATCTTCTAACCCAAGTAACGGGATTAATTGGTTTGAAATAAAAAAGTAGAAAATAAAGACGAATACCAATGGTGGAATATTTCTCACCAACTGAATAAACGCGTTGGCAGGTGTGCGAAACCAAGCCGATTCCGAGAAGCGGGCTAAGCCAAGTAGGGTGCCTAATATAAGTGCGAAGCTAATGCCCCATAAACTCAGGCGTAACGTTGAAATCAAGCCTTGAAAAAAATATGGCAGCCCACCATCAGCACGCGGAGTAAACAACAAATCAATGGCTTCTTTCCAATGCCAGATGTAGTTCACCCCTACGGTGGAGCGGTGGTAAAGCCAAACCCCAACTAACGCGCAGATGGCAAGCAACACCCAATCAAGTAGGTTAAAACGGTTTAAGAAAAAGCCTGACTTTGTTTTGGTTAGTGCAACACGAGTGGTGGTTTGTCCGCTCAAGGTTTGACTCCGATAGTAAAGCGAGGACCGACCCTTCATTCGAGTCGGTCTGTGTATTCGATGTATTAGTTTTTGCGTTTATTGACCGTGTGCTACTTGGTCTTGCCAATCCAGTGTTGAGAACCAGTATTCGTAGCGCTCATCTAACCAACCGTCTTGGGTACGTGCTTCAATCCATTTGTTGAAGAAGGCTTTTTTGTCTTCTTCACCTAAGCGAACGGCAAAGGCTTCGTTACCTTTGGATAGACGCTCAGTAAATGGAATGAACAACTTATCCGCGTGTTTGATCGCTTCATGCTCAGGTTTAGGGCTCGATGCAATCACCGCATGTGCATTGCCGTTTAGAACTTCTTGGAATGCTTGTGCGTCATCATCAAATTGAAGGATTTTTGCTTTCGGGAATGTTTCACGCGCTACTTGAACGGTAAAAGCACCACGACGAGCTGCAATTTTCACTCGGCGAGAATCAAAGTCAGAAAACTCGCTAAAGCCAGCTGCCAGTTCTTTGTTCGCTGCAACTTGAACACCTGAGTGTGAGTAAGGTTCAGTGAACAGTACGCTCTTAGAACGTTCTGGAGTAATCGACATACCGCCAATGATAACGTCAAATTTCTTGGCTAGTAGAGCAGGGATGATACCGTCCCATGCTGTTGGTACGAACTCAACCTTCAGACCAGAATCTGCGGCTAGGCGTTTAGCGACATCAATTTCAAAGCCAATCAGTTCGCCTTGTTTATTTCGCATTGCCCAAGGTACGAATGTCGACATACCAACGCGAAGTGTGCCTCGTTCCTTGATTTGATCTACGTTTGGTGTTGCTGCTTGCTCATTGGCTAACGAAGGTAGAGCAATCGCAAGCCCCAATAATGCAGTAATGGTCGCTTTGAATAACTTCATGTTATCTCCTTATAATTTGCGCCAACTGGCTCCTAGTTTGTGTTCTAGCCAAGCGGATAAGCCAGAAAGTGATAATGTGAGAGCAAGGTAGATTGCTGCCACAGTAAACCAAATTTCAAATGGCATCGCCGTTTCCGATACGATGTTTCTTGCCTCGGTCGTTAAGTCGAATATTGCCATAACACTCACAATCGAAGAGTTTTTAATCAATGACACGACTTCGTTCGTCAATGGCGGCAGGGTGCGCTGAAGCACCTGCGGTAGGATCACGTCTTTGTATGCAAAGAAAGGCGATAAACCTAAGGTCTTCGCTGCTTCAAATTGACCTTTTGGAATGCTGTTCAAGCCTGCTCGGAAGATCTCTGCCGTATATGCACCTTGGAAAAGCGACAACGCCAACACCGCAGTGCTGAATCGATCTAAACCAATGACTGGTCCGAACACAAAGTAGAGCAGGTAAATTTGTACCAACAGCGGCGTATTACGAATCAGTTCCACATAAGCTGTGCCAATCGCGTTGCCTACTTTGGAATTGCTCAAACGCAATAAAGCGGTGATTAAACCAATGACCAAAGTGAAGAATAGACTAATGGCAGAGATTTTTAAGGTAACGATGAGACCATCGACCAATTCTGCTGGCCACCATTCACCATCTTCGTAGAAGGCAATGTAGTCGGGCACGCGCTCCCATTGCCATTGGTAGCCCATGGCTTGAGCTCCTGAATCGAGCACCCAAATAATCGCAATCAAAAGAATCGCGATTTGTAATATGGCTTGTAAGACCGGTTTAAGGATTCGAACAACCATAGGCTAGTAGCTCAGGATTTGATTTAAGAATGCTTGCGTACGTGGGTGTTGTGGTGTTTCAAATAGTGCAACGGGGGAGTTCATCTCGATGATTTCACCTTCGTCCATAAACACAACACGATTCGCTACTTTCTTTGCAAAGCCCATTTCATGCGTCACACAAATCATGGTCATGCCGCTCTGCGCCAGTTCTACCATGACATCTAATACTTCGTTGATCATCTCTGGATCAAGTGCTGATGTTGGTTCGTCAAATAAGAGAAGGTCCGGCTCCATACAAAGCGAACGGGCAATGGCAACACGTTGCTGCTGACCGCCTGATAGTTGAATCGGATATTTGTTTGCTTGCTCTTCAATGTTGACGCGCTTGAGGTAGTGCATCGCTCGCTCTTCTGCTTCTTGCTTCGACAGTTTTAATGTACGAATTGGCGCGAGAGTAAGGTTTTCTAAAACGGTCAGATGCGGGAATAGATGGAAGTGTTGAAACACCATGCCGACTTTACCCGGCTTATGGGTTTTGGCGTTAGCTGGTTGCTCAAAGACGTTGAGTTCACCTTCTTGGATAGATTCTAAGTGATTGATACAACGAATAAGAGTGGATTTACCTGAACCGGAAGGACCACAAACAACAACGATTTCACCGGTATGTACTGAAAAATTAATATCTTTAAGTGCGTGGTATTCTCCATACCACTTGTTTACGCCGCTGAATTCAACAACGATATTTTTTTCTTTCAAGGCTGCCAACTTTTAGAATAAATTTCTTTCTACAATAACAAGTTATTAACCGTATTGCACCTGTTTATAAGGGTTAAACTGTCCAACTGGTGAGCAAATAACTCATTACAAAACTACCTGACAATGTAGTCAATTTTAAAGAAAACGGATCACTATCGCGAAGACAGACATGGTGATCAGAAACTGAGCTGAATAGTAGGTTGTCATGACGACTTGACGTGAAAATATCGAAGTGCTGCCAAAGCGCTCAAAGGCTAGCACAACGCCAGACATAGTGAAGATGAAACTGCCAAGCACCGCGAAAGCTGACGATTGTGTTTTACCACTTGCGTAATACTCCATCGCCATCCATAGCATCGTCATCAAAACAAAGATGTAGCTAGCAACGGACCATTTCTCTTTACCCAAGTCGGGCTTAAAGAACGAGTAAGCGCAAAGTCCAGCACCGAATACAGCAAATGGGAGCCAAGGGGTGAAATGCCAGGCTGCCATATTAATGAAGCCCAAGGCGTAACTGATCTGTGCGAGACAAAACAGTTTGATCCCAAAAACAAACTTATCTTTTGGGTGCATCATGATTAAATCACCGATCAGAGACAACGAAAGTCCGGAGATTACCCACTTTGTGTAGGGAAGGTGACTGGCTGGAGACATGAGTAACATGCCAATCATCGCGATGAGTGGCAGTGGTTTGGTCAGAAAGAACAGCCACTTTGGACCAGTCTTAATGCTGATGATATGTATGAGCGCACAAGCAATGACAATCAGCCACATACGATTAACTCTTGAATAGACGACATTACGCTCAATGTTTGATGAGCAAGCTAAAAAGGACACTTCGAATAGTAAGCACTTGGTTTGTTTTTAGTCATTGGCTTACATAAACACATCGAACTATCGCCTATTTGTTATTTTTCTAGCAGAAAAGTTCAATATTTATTGCATTGTCAGTGTTCGGCTAAATTAACATAAAAAAACGGTATTGTGTCTACGAGGACACAATACCGTTAAAAAAGGCAGTATTTTGATAGATTGAGTCGTTAAGCGACTGCTAGGTCAAGAATCTGGCGGCTGCTTTCAAGATCGATTGCTTGGTTTTCACCAAGAACAGTCATGCCATGTTTGCTCAGTTGTGCGATCACTGAGTCAATTGCTGCTTCGCGGTCATCACCGTAACCTTCTAATTGGGTTGCTACACCTAGTTGGTGGTAGAAAGTTTCGATCGCTTGGATCGTGCGCTCTGCCAAATCATCACCATCAGACAAACCAAATACGTTGCGACCCATTTGCTCAAGCTTAGGACGCTTAAATTGCATTTGGTTGCGAAGTAGGGATGGTTGAATGATTGCAAGTGAACGAGCGTGGTCAACATGCCACAATGCTGTAAGTTCGTGACCGATCATATGCGTTGCCCAGTCTTGTGGAACACCACTACCAATTAGACCGTTGAGTGCTTGGTTTGCTGTCCACATCAGGTTTGCGCGCCATTGGTCGTTGTCACATTCTTCAAACTGTTCGCCCAGAACTTTTAGGTTTTTCAGTAGTGCTTCTGCATAGCCGTCTTGAACCATTGCACCAGTAGGCAGTGTTAGGTACTGCTCACAAACGTGTACCCATGCATCTACGACACCGTTGATCAACTGACGCTCTGGGAGTGTTTTCATTACATCAGGATCAAGGACCGCAAATTTAGGCTGCACGGCAGGAGCAAGAAACGCCAATTTATCTTGAGTTTCCTTTTTGGTGATAACTGCGCCCATGTTTGATTCTGAGCCAGTAGCTGGAAGTGTCAAAATCGCGGCTAGTGGTGTCGCTTCTGTCACTTGATGTTTGCCAACCATGATGTCCCAGCCATCACCGTCGTATTTTGCCGATGCTGCAACGTACTTAGAACCATCAATAACCGAACCACCACCTACGGCAAGGATAAAATCAACGTTTTGTTCTTTTACGATTGCAACGGCTTTATCTAGCGTTTCTTTGGTTGGATTTGGCTCTACACCTGAGAACTCAAGCCACTCGCGACCTTCTAGAGCTTGCGCGACTTGGTCGTAAACACCGTTCTTCTTAATTGAACCGCCACCATAAATGACAAGTACTTTTTGACCGGTAGGGATCGCGTTTGTAATTGCGGCGATTTGACCTTGTCCGAAGAAGATTTGAGTTGGGTTGACGTATGAAAAGTTCATTATTAGACCTCTTGCTTCCATTGTGAGGAGAGTGAATACATGCATATTAGTACGCGTCGATGCGCCTTAGTAGGTCGATTTCTGTAATTTTTTTGCCTATTTCTACAAATGTGTGTTCGTTGTGCTGGAACTGTAATCAGAACTCCAAGTATAGTGCGTGGAAAGTTATTGGAGTGACACAATGAAGACACTTGCTCAGATCATGCAACAGTACGCCACTAAATTTGATTTGGATAAATTAGAAGGCATTAAAGAAACCGCTATTGACGGCGTGTGGTTTTACCGCAGTAGCAAAGGCAACAACCGCCAACCTTTTGTTTATCAATCTGGAATCATTGTTCTCGGGCAGGGACACAAGAACATCCATATCGGTCAGACGCCAGTTCGCTATGGACCAGATGACTATTTGGTGGTTGGAGTTCCTATGCCTTTAGAATGTGAAGCCATTGCTGTCGATAATGAGCCGTTGCTCGGGATTTCAATTGATATCTCGCCTGCGATGCTGCAAAAGCTGGTAAAGAAACTGGAATCGCAACGCTATAGTAATGTATGTGAAGACGAGACCCGTTGTGGTTTGAAGTCAGTTCGAATGAATGAGCAGATGCTGGATGCGTGTAAACGTTTGATGACGGCTTTGTGCGATGACCTTGAAGTTGCAATGCTTGGCGACATGTTATTGGAAGAGATTGTCTATCGAACATTAGTGAGTGAGTCAGGGCATGTTTTGTTCGAATTAGCACATCAAGAAGGGTCATACGCGCGCGTGGCGAAAGCGCTTAACCGCGTTCATCAAGAGTACCATGAACAACTGAATGTTCAGACGCTAGCTGAAGAAGCGAACATGAGTGTTTCAGCGTTTCATCAAGCCTTTCGAAGCGTAACGCTTGAATCACCTCTGCAATACATCAAAAAGGTTCGCTTAAATAAAGCACGCGAATTAATTCAGTTAGAAGGAAGACGGGTAAACGATGCAGCACGTTTAGTTGGTTACAGTAGCCCATCACAGTTCAGTCGAGAGTACAAGCGCCACTTTAACGAAACTCCAAGATCAACAAAGGCTTAGTGATCTTTATTTCAAAATTACGACTTTTTTCGTCTTTTTTAATAAATTGCGATCGACATATTTATTTGAGTAATAAAATTAGTTATTGGTGCAAAATAAGATGTCTTTTGTTGCAACGTTTTAGTGGATTCTTGAGAGGTGTTGCTGAAAATTTATAAATATATAGTGTGAAACTCTGTAGTTGTACTTAAGTTATTTTACGTCGAAACAAAAGTAATGGTGCGCGGTAGTTAAGCGTATTTTGTATTGTATTAACAATAACTTAAGGAAGAGCAATATGCACCTTAGAAACGGGAAAGCAGTGAAGAGTGTATTTACACTCAGTACGTTAACTGCATCTTGTCTAATGGCTTTCAACACCTATGCGGCGGTTGATTGTGCCCCTCTAGAAGTTTGGGACTCGTCAAAGGTTTACAATGGCGGTGACCAAGTTCAACACGAAAACAACGCTTACAAAGCGCGTTATTGGACCCAAAACAACAACCCTGCGCAATCAGGTCAGTGGGGTGAATGGGAAAACCTAGGCGCATGTGGTGATACGGGACCTATCGATCCACCTGTGAATGAAGTACCGACGGTTACGTTAACATCACCTTCTGCGTCGGCTTCGATCACCGCCGGTGACGTGGTTAACTTAGCTGCGGATGCCTTAGATACTGACGGCACAATCAGTAAAGTTGAGTTCTTTGTTGATGGTGCGCTGGTTGGCACTGCAACAGCTGCGCCTTTCACGGCTTCATGGACGGCAACTGAAGGTGCTCACGAGTTCTCTACCAAAGCGTATGATGACAAAAATGCAGTGAGTGCGGTTAGTGCTGTCACTCTTAATGTAAATGCAGGTCAGCCAGGCAACGAAGCCCCAACCGTTGATGTTGCTCTATCTGCAACTTCTATCGAACTTGGTGGCTCAGTCACGGTAACTGCGAATGCTGCTGATGCAGATGGCACAGTCGCTAAAGTTGAATTCTTCGCTGCGGGTGCGTTGATCGGCACCGCAACAGCAGCACCTTATGCCGTTGACTTTATGCCTGCACAAGCGGGTAGTGTATCTGTTTACGCGAAAGCAACGGACGATGCTGGCGCAACAACAGATTCTTCACTTGTTTCATTGACCGTCAATGGCGGCGCAGTGACGTCGAACTGTCGTCCTGACGGTCTGTACCAAACAGCGGGTCTAGATGTTCCTTACTGTACTATTTACGACGAAGAAGGTCGTGAAAAAATGGGTGCCGATCACCCACGTCGTGTCATCGGTTACTTTACTAGCTGGCGTAGTGGTGATGACCCACAAGCAGCATATCTAGTTAAAGACATCCCTTGGGACCAACTAACTCACATCAACTACGCGTTCGTAAGCATCGGCTCTGACGGTAAAGTTAATGTTGGGGATGTGAATGATCCAACTAACCCTGCGACGGGCAAAACGTGGCCGGGTGTTGAAGTAGATCCAGCGCTAGGCTTTAAAGGTCATTTTGGTGCATTAGCGACTTACAAACAGAAACACGATGTTAAGACGTTGATTTCTATTGGTGGCTGGGCTGAAACGGGTGGTCACTTCGGTGCAGACGGTAACCGTGTTGCTGACGGTGGCTTCTACACGATGACGACTAACGCAGACGGTTCAATCAACCATGCGGGTATCGAGAAGTTTGCGACATCTGCTGTTGAAATGATGCGTACATACAAGTTCGACGGTCTAGACATTGACTACGAGTACCCAACTTCTATGGCAGGAGCGGGTAATCCTTACGATAAAGACTTCATGGAACCACGTCGTCCATACTTGTGGGCGTCTTACCAAGAACTTATGAAAGTGCTTCGTGAGAAGTTGGATGCAGCATCAGCACAAGATGGTCATCACTACATGCTAACGATTGCAGCGCCTTCTTCAGGTTACTTGCTACGTGGTATGGAAACCTTCGACGTTACTAAGTACCTAGATTACGTAAACATCATGTCTTACGACTTACACGGTGCTTGGAACGACCACGTTGGTCATAACGCGGCACTGTTCGATACAGGTAAAGACTCTGAGCTAGCACAGTGGAATGTATATGGCACTGCGGCTTACGGTGGTATCGGCTACTTGAACACGGATTGGGCATACCATTATTTCCGCGGTTCAATGCCGGCTGGTCGTATTAACATTGGTGTTCCTTACTATACTCGTGGTTGGCAAGGTGTGACAGGTGGTGAAAACGGCCTTTGGGGTCGTGCAGCATTACCAAACCAGTCTGAATGTGCGCCTGGTACAGGTGAAGGTGAGAAGAACAACTGTGGTCACGGTGCTCTAGGTATCGATAACATGTGGCACGATACTGACCCTAAAGGCAACGAAATGGGCGCAGGTTCTAACCCAATGTGGCACGCGAAGAACCTAGAGAAAGGCATTTGGGGTTCCTATGCTCAAGCGTATGGTCTAGATCCAGTTAACGACCCTTCAGACCAATTGGTTGGTACCTACACGCGTAACTATGATGATGTTGCGGTAGCTCCATGGCTATGGAACGCAGAGAAGAGCGTATTCCTTTCAACAGAAGATAAAGCGTCTGTTGAAGTGAAAGCGGACTACGTTATCGATAAAGAGATCGGCGGTATCATGTTCTGGGAGCTTGCGGGTGACTACAACTGTTACGTACTAGATGCGAACGGCAACCGTACAACGATAGATGCAACTGAACAAGCGTGTGCTGCAGGTAATGGTGAGTACCACATGGGTAACACGATGACCAAGGCGATTTACGATAAGTTTAAGTCTGCAACACCTTACGGAAACAAGATCGCGACAGGTCCGATTCCAACAGAAGCAGTAGACATCGCTGTTAGCGTTGGTGGCTTTAAAGTTGGTGACCAAAACTACCCAATCAATCCTAAGATCACGTTTACGAACAACACTGGTCAAGCGATTCCTGGTGGTACAGAATTCCAGTTTGATATTCCTGTATCAGCACCGGATAACGCGAAAGATCAATCTGGTGGTGGTCTAAGTGTGATTGCTTCTGGTCACACTCGTGCAAACAACATCGGTGGTCTAGATGGTGTTATGCATCGCGTATCTTTCTCTCTACCTGCATGGAAAGACTTACCAGCAGGCGGTACTTACGAGCTCGATATGGTTTACTACCTACCAATCTCTGGGCCTGCTAATTACACCGTAATTTCTGGCGGTAAAGAGTTTGCGTTTAAGTTTGAGCAACCAGATCTACCAATTGGTGACTTAAACTCTGGCACCGGTGGTGGTGGCGGTACTGAGCCTGGTACTTGTGACACTGCAGGGTTAGTTACTTACCCAGACCTGCCACAAACTGATTGGCAAGGTAACCCAAGCCACGCTAACCAAGGTGACAAAGTGATTCACAATGGTGTGGTATACCAAGCAAACTGGTGGACTGCATCAGAGCCGGGTAGTGATGGTAGCTGGACAACAGTATGTAATATCTAATCCAAATTGAGTGGATGACAAAAGCGCGCGATTTACATCGCGCGCTTTTTTATTTGGTGAGCTTGGTTTTTCTCTATTGATGATTACATGAGAGCAAAAAAGCTAGAACTGGTAACCTTCCGGAATAACTACGATGCCTTTTTCAGAAACATGGAATCGCTTTGCGTCTTCAATTTTGTTTATTCCAATTTGAGTATGAGGGGGAATTCGAACGTGCTTGTCGATAATACAACTCACCAACTGACAGCCTTCTCCAACTTCGACATCATCAAAAATAATGCTATCTACGACAGTTGCACTATCATGAATGCGCACATTTGATGCTATCACTGAGTGCTGAACAGACCCTCCCGAATTGATAACGCCATTGGCGATGATTGAGTTTATAAAAATACCTTCATTACCTGTGGCTGATGAAACGGTTCTTGCTGGTGGAAATTGCGCTTCATAAGTGCGAATCGCCCAGTTAGGCTGATACAAATTCATTGGTGGTACGGGTTCTAAAAGGTCCATATTGGCTTCATAGAAAGAGTCAATCGTACCTACATCGCGCCAGTAGCAATCTTTGTCTACACGACCTTTACTGCCACAGAATTTATAAGCGTAAACGGATTGAGTATCGATGAGCTTTGGGATTATGTCTTTGCCAAAGTCATGGTTGGAATCGTCGAGTTTCGCATCTTCTTCAAGAGCGTCTTGTAGTACGTCCATATCAAAAATATAGATACCCATAGAAGCCAAGCTTTGAGTTGGATCATCTGGCAGAGTAGGTGGGTTTTCTGGTTTTTCGACGAAAGATTCGACTAAACCATTCTCTTTGATGCCCATGACCCCAAAGGCGGTTGCATCTTCAACAGGAACATCCATACAAGCGACCGTTAACTTCGCACCGTTTTCTTTATGCTCTTCGAGCATCGCTGCGTAATCCATGCGGTAGATATGGTCACCAGAAAGAACGACGACGTACTTTGCATCGTTTCGCGAAAGTAGCCACATATTGTGGTAGATCGCATCGGCTGTACCTTCGTACCATGCACCACCTTTGCGCATTTGAGGTGGAACTGCCGTTATGTACTCACCAAGTTCGGGATTAAAGATGGACCAACCATCTCGCAAGTGTTTCTGTAGTGAATGTGATTTGTATTGAGTGAGAACCAATATCTTGCGTAAACCTGAATGAAGACAGTTAGTTAGCGTGAAATCAATGATACGATACTTACCGCCAAAAGGAACCGCTGGCTTGGCTCTATCATCGGTGAGAGGGCTTAACCTTGACCCCATACCACCGGCTAAAATTACCGCGAGTGCATCTTGCATAATCTTCCCTTTCCCTTATCTTACGTGCCTCGAAAGCGCTCTAAAGCCTGAGGAGTTAGCCAACTGCTGATTGCTATTCGATGTGCACAGTGAGTGTCCTTTGTTTTTTAGAAATCGTTTTGTTATATACCCTAGTACAAGATTCGAGCCATAGAATTTTATCAATGAAATCAATACATTTTGATAAATGAAGCGTTAACTTTGCACTATATTAGGGAGTGGGGAAATATGTCGTGCACTAAATTGGTGAGACCGGAGTGACCAAAGGTTGTCTATAACCCGATTTACAATGTAAAGCGGCGTTAAAACAATGAGGTAACGGGGGACGGGCAGAAATTAAAACAGGAGCTCAAAGGCTCCTGTCCATTGTAGAAAACAGCAGTGAGGCTATGACAGACCGATGATGTTACCTTGATCATCAAGGTCTAAGTTCATAAATGCAGGTTTGTCTGGTAGCCCTGGCATGGTCATGACGTTTCCTGAAAGTGCGTATACAAAGCCTGCTCCGGCACACAAGCGAAGTTCGCGAATCGGAACGTTAAAGCCACTAGGTGCGCCTTTAATTGCTGAATCTGTACTGAGCGACAACGGCGTTTTAGCAATGCACACAGCTAAGCCGTCAAAGCCAAGCGTTTCAAAGTGCTTGAGCTGCTGTTTTGCTAGATCGCTCATCTCGATATTTGATGCACCATAACCAGCTTCACAGACCGCCATCAGCTTTTCTTTCAATGATTGCTCTTTCGTGTAAAGAGGGGTGAACTCCGATGGATTCTCGCATGCTTCAACAACATGCTTAGCAAGCTCAACGGCACCGTCACCGCCTTTTGCAAATGCGGTGCTGATGGCAACTTTTACTTCAGGATTAAAGCGTTCTATTAAAGACTCTAATTCAGACAACTCTTCTATAGAATCTTGCGGAAATTGGTTGATCGCAACGACAGCAGGAATACCGTATTTATGAACATTATTGATGTGCCATTTCAGGTTTTCAAACCCTGCTTCTAATGCCATTTGATCGGGGTTGAAAATCGAATCCGGAATAGCCATGCCCGGACGCAAATCGTAGTGACCGGAGTTTGCTTTTAGGCCGCGTAATGTCGCAACAATCACAACACAATCAGGAGCTCGACCAGCCGCCGCCGCTTTTATATTACAAGCTTTTTCGAACCCCATGTCGGAACCAAAACCCGCCTCAGTGACAACGTAACTAGATAGTTTAAGAGCAATTTCGTCTGCAATGATAGAGGAATTACCGTGAGCGATATTAGCAAATGGACCTGCATGAATAAGGGTTGGCACACCTTCTAGGGTCTGCATTAATGTTGGAGCTATTGTCTCTTTGAGAGTGACAGCCATTGCACCTGCGACTTGCAAGTCTTCTGTGGTAACCGGTTGTCCCTCGATATCGTATGCCACGACAATACGCCCAATACGCTGACGTAAGTCTTTAAGATCTTTTGCTAGGGCAAGGATAGCCATAAGCTCAGAGGCTGCGGAGATATCAAAACCTTCACTACGTTCAAAACCGTTAATGGTCTTGCCTTCTTCATTCAGACCAATCTTCACCATGCGTAGTGCACGATCGTTGTGGTCCATTACACGTTTCCACGTGATTCGGTCAACATCGATTTTAAGTGCTTTTAGTCCAGTTCGTGTCTCGAACGCCGCGTAGCCTTCTCGTTGCTCGTGATAGAGACGAGCGTCAAGCGCGGCGGACGCAAGGTTATGCGCTGCGGTAACCGCGTGGATATCACCAGTGAGGTGCAGGTTCAATTCCTCCATTGGTGCAACTTGAGAGTAACCGCCGCCAGCAGCCCCACCTTTAACGCCAAATACTGGACCCATTGACGGTTGACGAATACATGCCATGACCGATTGATTGATTTTAGATAGCCCTTGAGATAAGCCGATTGTTGTAACGGTCTTACCTTCACCCAAAGGAGTAGGGGTAATCGCAGTGACCAACACTAACTTCCCGTCTTGATTTGTATTGAGGCGTTCAAGACATTGGGGATGAACTTTAGCTTTGTGTTTTCCGTGTGTATCAAATTCGTGCGGCAAAAGCCCTGCATTTGCTGCGACAGTAGCGATAGAAGACAACGGTGTGTTTCGGCAAATTTCAATATCAGACTGCATGGATACTCCAAAAAAATGGCTAACACGTGGCGTTCAACATCAAGCAATCGAAAGACTGTATTGCTGTTGCGCAAACGTTTGCGCGAGAATAATACTGGTAAAATAAGAGGTGTAAAGCAGTTCGTGCGCCTTAGCGTGCTACATAATAACAAAAAACACTAAATACTGCGCTAGATCAAAACAAAAAGGTCACCAAACGGTGACCTTCGCATATTTTTCGCTCTAAGTGCTTGGTTCTTAGCGATCCCAGTAGGTTTCTTCTAGGCTATCTTCACGCTCTGGTAGAGCACGGGATAGGCGAGGAGAGTGTTGGGTTAGCACTTCGTAACTTACACGGTTAGCGTACTTACAAATTTGAGATAGCGAAGAGTAAGTCAGACAACGTACTTCGTGTTTTTCTGAGTTAGGAACTTCTTTCTGGTGGAAAGAGTTGGCAGCCATGTCGTGCAGAAGAGCAGATAGCGCTGCATCACCAGCACCGTTGGTATTCTTAATCTCAAGTGGTCCACCTAGGTAAGGACCGATATGAGAGTACACTTTCATCGGCTGTTTACAGTCTTCTTTGCGCATAGCACGGCTAAATTCGAACTTGTTGAACTCATCAATTGAGCCTTCAAGGATATCGTGCGTTGTTTCGCGTTTCACTTGTTCTTCGGTGTAACCAGCCATGTATAGACCATCAGGACCAGCAGTACACAAAACCAGGTCTACCCACTCGAGTGCTTTGTCTGCGGCAGCAAGTGGATCAGTTTCTCCAGTAAGCGCAGCGCCTTCTTCCTCGTTCATTGCAACAACAGATACGTTGTCTCGAATGTACTCTTGCCACCACTCAGCGTTGCCTTCGATCACGTATTTTGTACCCAGCGTTAGTACAACAGGGACGTCGTGCTTCTTAGCAAAGTCGATCGCTTTTTGAACGGCTTTTGGCATTGGGTCATCTTCTTTACCACGCATTAGGTAAGATGAAACGACAAGAGCAGAGGCTTTTTCAAACACCTCTTCAGGAATGCTGTCAGGAGCTAGTTGGTTCATGTGACCTTCGTTAATTGCGAAAGTACGTT
The DNA here is from genome assembly GCF_027587135.1 of Vibrio sp. MM46. NCBI lineage: Bacteria > Pseudomonadati > Pseudomonadota > Gammaproteobacteria > Vibrionales > Vibrionaceae > Vibrio > Vibrio sp. MM46. The sequence goes on along the minus strand of NZ_JAPPTO010000009.1, from coordinate 185,425 downwards.
CACCATCTTGAGAAATTAGGGTGTAGCAGCGACCAATAGGACCATCTACAGTTTGCAGGTGGTTAAGGTTCATGCGTGAAGAGGTGCGGCACAGGTAACGGTATGCGAAAGAACCGACTTGAATGTTCTTAGACATAACACCAAGTAGTACAGATTTGCTGTCTGCCAATACAGAGTAGTTGTGCAGAGTGTTACCGATAGTATCGCCTGGGTATTGATGAGTAATCAGACCTTGCTCTACTAACTCTTCATATAGTGCGTCTGCTTTGCTCTCTTCAAGAACGAGAGAATGACCTTTGCTAAGGTTGTATTTTTCTAAAAACGCATCGTCTACGCGCGCTTCGATATCTACGATGGTTTGACCAACGCCGACAATCGTAGGGCGGTACAGCTTAGGCGCCTGTCGAATTTGGTTGACTAATGGATCTCGAGCGTGAGTTGGGAAGTAGTGTTTAGATTTACGCTGTCCAGGAAACTTCATGCTTGTTCTTGAGTGAGAAAAAAAGAGGCGGGATTGTATCACAAAATTTTGAAAATCGTTGTGTTTTATTACAAAGAAATTCGCCCGCTGAAAAATGCAGCGGGCTGGTGTTTTTAGCAGCGATTTGGGGTTAATTTGTAGGAGTTACAGTCGGTTCGACGTAAGCTTTCGTGCCCCATAATGGCACCGTTGACAAGCTATGTTTGAAGCTGCCTTCGGTCTCTTTCGTGGTGTATGATAAGTAAAGTAACGTCTGATTCTCTGGATCGTAGATTCGACGCACTTTCATCGTTTTAAAGAAGATACTTTTCGATTTTTTGAATACCACTTCCCCTGACTTGCTCTTGTCTATTTTTGCAATCATTTCTGGTGTGATATCACCGGTTTGACGACAAGAGATTGAGCTGTCACTCGGATCAGACAAACTTAGGTTCGCTTCAATAGAAGCAATATGACAAGTTACGCCAGTTACTACTTCATCTTGTAGGTGACCAATTTTAATGTCTTTCATTGTGAACATGCCTAGTGAGACGTCGCCCACTTCATTATCACTACACCCAGCCAAGACCGTTACCAAACCTAAAGCAAGCAAGCTTTTTTTCATTTTTCATCCCTTAAATAGGCTAATTTATTGATTCAATTTATCAGACGCACACGATTAAAACAAAATTTGGCGTTACCTCAGGAGTTTAGCTAGGTTTGTAAGAGGCTTCATGCTAATGTACCGCTCCAGAGCAGGTGAGCACTACATTTCTAATCAAAGTCCTGTCTTTTTTACGCTGTCCAAAATTGAACTAGCAGCGCTTAAGGTAAGAAAATGAACGAACAACAGTTAGAAAGCATTAAAAGAAAAAACGAGTGGCTGCATGATTTAGTAGAAGTTGAATTCCCTACTAAAGAAAGTTTGGAAGGTCGTGAAATTTACAATCGTATGCTTGAGCAGAAAACCTACGAGGTGAGTAGTAATACGTTGCTCTTAGACAATGAGTCAAACTTATCGGTAGAAGACATATTCTTAGTTGATTTTCATCGACTTACCGTGATGTTTTCAATTCTTCAATCGCAGCGTTGGGCAGACAAGCACGAACAAGAAATGATTGTTGAGTTCCTTACCCAAATCATCCTTACACCAGAATTTGAGTTGTATGTCGGATTTAAAGAAGGGGAGCCGGTTGGTGCCGCGATTGTAAGTCAATATGAAGGCAACACCCTTATTTCTGATTTAGTGGTTTCTCAAAATTTAGATAAACGCCAGTTTGTCTGTGATTTAGGAAAAAAGCTGAACCACGATCAAAAGTTGAGTGAAACAATAGTCATTGAAAATTGATCGATATCGGTTCCCTGAAGGGAATCGATGTTTAGAATGTGCAAAATCTTCTTTTTCTCGGCTGGGTAAAACATGTTTAAGCGTTTGACGCGTTTATTGGGTCTTTTGTTGTGCCTAGGGACGGCCGCAGTCAATGCTGACAATACTGATTGGGAAATCGAACGAGTACTGGTGTTACACTCCTATGAGCCTTCATATCAATGGACCAGTGATATTCAAAAAGGCATAGAAGAGGGCTTCAAACAAACGAACAGCGAAGTAAAGCTGTCGATTGAATATTTGGATGCAAAGCGAGTGCATACCGATGGCTATTTTAGACGGATGGCCAATTACCTTAAGTTAAAATACAAAGACTATGAATTTGATGGTGTCATCATTTCTGACGATGCCGCATTGCAGTTTGCAAAGCGATACCTTGCGAATGATGAACGTTTTACCCCTCTCGTAGCGGTTGGAATAAATGACGCGGACGCCACGCTTGATACGTTGAGTTCTTCTGGTAGCGTGCTTTATGAACAAGACCGAGTCGCCGAAAATATTCTGCTTATCAACCAGCTACGTCCTCAAATCAAGAACCTTTATTACTTAGCTGATCGTAGCATGACGTCTGAGCTCATTCATGAGCGTGTCGTTGCGGAAATGAAAAAGTTTCCTCAGATCAACCTAATCGAGTTACGTGATGAAACCCTTGATGACGCATCAAAGCAACTAGAGAACATAAGCCCAAATGATGCGGTTCTACTCACTCATTTTAATACAGAGGCAGAGCAAGGGCATTACCACTCTTATCAACAAGTGGCGCATGTTATTGGTGCAAAAAGCGCCGCTCCAGTTTTTGTTCTGTGGGAAATGTACCTCGAAGAACCGGGCATTTTAGGTGGTTTTGTCAACCGCTCTGAACAATACGGCTACGAGGCTGCTGAGTTGATGGCTGGGAAATTGGGGTTGTCCATGACCAAAGTGGATGATGAGCTGATATCCGAGGCCGTTCTCGATTTTACTGCTATCCAAAAATACGAAATCAGCCGTTACGATATTCCTGAAAGCGCACACATCATTAATGCGCCACCACCGGCGATTCAAGTAAACATCAAATTGCTCTTGTTTGCTTGTGCGCTGATTATTCTGTTGTTTCTGGTCATCGTCAGTCAGTTTATGACCATGCGCCAACGTAAAGTCATTGACCAAAAGAATCGAAAGATCGTAACGCTACAAAAGCGAACGTTGAGTGTTCAAAAGGAAATGATTCACATATTGGGCGAGGCGATTGAATGCCGATCTGGGGAAACTGGGCAGCACGTAAAGCGCGTCGCGAGACTATCTGCCACTCTGGCGGAATTTTATGGTCTTAGCCATCGCGAAGTGGAAATGATTGAAGTCATAAGCCCAATGCATGATGTGGGGAAAATCTCTGTACCTGAATCCATCCTAGATAAAAAAGGTAAGTTGGATGCAGATGAATGGGAGATCATGAAGCGTCACACTACGAAAGGCTTTGAGTTGCTCAATAATCGTGAAGGTGAAATCACCAAACTTGCAGCCATCGTCGCACACGAACATCACGAGCGTTGGGATGGAACTGGGTATCCAAATGGCTTAAAAGGTGAAGATATCCACTTGTTTGCGCGCATTGTTGCGATTGCAGATGTCTTTGACGCTCTATTTACCGAGCGATGTTACAAACGCGCATGGACAACTGAAGAGGTCGTCGAGCTGTTCAGGCAAGAAAAGGGCAAACACTTCGACCCTGTCTTGACTCAGCTTCTGTTAAATAATTTGGATGATTTTATAGAAGTGCGTTATTTGTACCCAGATAACGAAGTTTAATGCTAATTACCACGCTAAATGAAGTTTCATCTTTCTTAATTTTGGGGCTTCATTCGGTGATCTTGCTTAAAAAAATGTTAATTGCTCTTTCTCATTTCTACGAAATGCCAAGTCTGTCGTTTAAACATTTCTAAACTTACCTATCATGAGTATACATATTTAGTACAAATAAATAAGTCAATAAGTTCAAACTTAATTGAACAGCAGAGTGTGTAATATTCGTTGGCGGGGGACTGGCGTATGGCTATTAACAATATTAAATGCGTCATATTCGATTGTGATGGGACCTTGGTAGACAGTGAACGTTTGTGCTGCCAAGCATTGGTGAACGTGTTTAGCCAGTATGGCGCTGAAATGAGCTTCGATGAGTGTGTCGAGCATTTTAAAGGCGGTAAGTTGGCAGACATTCTCCGTGATGCGAAAGAGTTGATGAGCGTAAATGCCTCTATTGATGTTCTTGAACCGCAATATAGAGAAGAGTTACAAAAGCTATTTGTGCGTCACTTGCAACCAATGGACGGGGCAAAACGACTCATTCAGTTCTTAGATTCACACAACATTGAATATTGTGTTGCTTCTAATGGTCCTAAAGACAAGATTGAGTATTCACTAGAGCTGACAGGGCTATTGGACGCATTTAAAGGCAAAGTATTCTCTGCATTTGATGCGAACAGTTGGAAGCCGGAACCGGATCTCATTATGTACAGCGCAATGAATATGGGCTTTCTCCCTAGTGATTGCTTGTACATTGACGATACGCCTAAAGGAGTGGAAGCTGGTTTAAATGCAGGCGTAAGAACCATTCAGCTTTATAACGGCGCACCGATTAATCTAGTAAACGATGAGCGCGTTATTCAAATTTCACACCTTGATGAACTAAAAGAGCAGCTCTTAGGCTGCTCAGTTTAGTGACAAACATTGCTTAAACTATGGATGTGTTTGAATTTAGTTTGTAATAACGGGGTTTGATGCAAGCATTGGATAGATGAAAAGTTTTTTGTATGGAATCCACAAGAAGCACATGTGAATTTTTCGCCATCTGATGAAATCATATATTCATCGCATTGGCATAGGGGACACTGAAGATCATCAGTGTCTTTTGTTTTGTTGTAATTATTCATATTGTTCACCAGCAGCAAATTTTATTGGCAATATCTAGAATAGCGGAACGTCTAACCTTTGAACATTCTTTCATCAAGTTCAGAGAATTATTTCGATTCACTTCAAAGTAAAGTGATTTGATATCCAGATAATGCTTGATTAGCAAAATTTGTATACTCAAGTGCATCAAGGTTACAAGTGCATCCAGGTTACATAGTACCTTGCGTTGTTTTTCTTGCTCTCGAATCAATGACAACGCTCTGAACCCTGCATCTTGAAGTCACTTGGGTATAACAATAAAATCCACAACAAATAAAAAGGGCTCCTTACTCGGAGCCCTTTTTTGTCTTAATTTCGGTTATGCTGTGCGGTAGCGTTTCAATACTTCACCAAGCGAGACAGACGCTTGCGTTAACGCAGCAACCCCACTTGTTGATTGTTCTGCTACTTCTCTGATCGTATTAGATTGAGAACGAATGTCTGACAGTTCAGATGCAATGTCGTTTGCTACTGCGCTTTGTTCTTCCGCAGAGGTTGAGATTTGAATACTCATATCCATCAGTGAACGTGCTGAGTCAGCAATCGCTGTTACATCACCACCGATTTCATCAATCAGTTGGCTACTAGTTTGCGCTTGTTGAACGGTACGATCTGTAATAGAAGCTATGTTTTGGCTCTCGACCTGGAGCTTCTCAATCATAGCTTGAATTTCAACCGTTGCCTGTTGGGTGCGACTTGCAAGTGTTCGAACCTCATCAGCAACCACAGCGAAGCCACGACCTTGTTCGCCAGCGCGAGCCGCTTCAATGGCTGCATTTAGTGCGAGTAGGTTGGTTTGCTCAGAGATCGCATTGATGGTGGTGATAACGTCGTTAATTTGCGTTGTGTTTTCGTTCAAGCTGCCAACAGAAGCTGACGCTTGCTCAATGTAGCTCGATAAAGTTTCAATTTCGGTGATAACACTCTGTACGCGGTTACGACTGTTCTCAATCTGTTGCGCATCTTGGTCTGATTGAAGCGTTGCTTGCTGAGAAACACTCGATACTTCTTTGGCTGATGCTGTCATTTCTTCCATTGCCGTCGCAACAGAATCTAATGTCTGGTATTGATGTGCGATTTGCGTTTCGCTTAGCTTCATGTCTTGTTCGAAGGAGGCCGATGTTTCGCTTAGGGTATTTGCGTTATCTTTTACGCTGTTTACTAGCTCGGTCAGAGTATCCATTGACTTATCGAGCGCACAACCGATAGTGCCGAACTCATCGCGCCCTGGATGAAAACCTAATCGTGACGTTAAATCGCCGTCGCCAATCTTTTCAGTTGTTGTGTACAACACCCACAAAGCACCACCAATAAAGGTTGCTACCCAATAAGAGAATAGGGCGAACGGTACAGCCCAAAGTAAGCTTAGAAGGAACGTAGTTAAAGCCCCTGACTTCGCTTGTTGATATTGGCTAGATAAGTTTTCAGTGAATTGAATAGCTTGACCTGATTTTAATGAAGAATAAACGGTCACCGTACCGTTTTCAAACTTCGCATCGTTGACCGAGCTTACGTTCACAACGCCATTGATGCTGCGTAGGCTATCTGGTTGTGATTCGACCACACCCGAAAGCCGAGCTTGCGCAGCAATGATCGACTGCTGCTCAAATTGTTGAATGTCATTGAAATAGCGGCTGCCTGCCACTGAAGTTAAAGTCACTAGGAACAGAAGGAAAATGACCCACATTTTGTCGTTGATAGACATTTTGATAAACAACCTGTCTATCGTTCTAAACTCAACTTCTCTCATTTATAGCTCCATTTGAGATGAAAACGGTGTTGAACAAACTTATAGTTATATCGAAACAAAATATGCGCGGCTTATCAGCAAAATATGTAACAAGTGGCTAATCGATTTCAAAATATGAGATCTGAAGCTACCTATAACGGTACATCATATCCATTAATGACAGAAAACTAATTAAAATCTGACAATTGCATGCATATGAAATGGTAGTGCTTTGGCGTTGGTGTCTGGTTTTTTGGGAATATTGACCGCAAACGTTTACTTATGATTTCTGTCATAGCTTTCCAAAACTTTACTTTTCGCTGTCATGAATGTGTCATATAAAGGCTATAAAAAGGAGTTGCTGTCATCGATAAAGAAGAAGTTATGGCAGTAGAATCGAAGCATGAATGCTTCAGGAGATGTAAAACAAAGGAGGTCACAATGAGCGACCAATACCAAAACGACGAATGCCTTGAGATGCTTGATGCACTCGAAATCGGTATTATCTTGTCGGACTACATTGGCTCAGAAGAAGAAGCCGAATAAGTACAATTAGTACTCTCACCGCGTCACTACAGACGTTATACTAAGTTCATGTAAGACGAGCCAAAAGGCCACTCACAGCGTCTAATGAACTTTCTAGCCCACCTGCATATTGCAGATCACTGTAATAGCCATTTAATGGGAAACTTGCTTGGAGATTTCGTAAAGGGAGATCCAAGCAAGCAATATCAAGCTGATATTTCCAATGGTATTAAACTCCATCGTTTTGTGGATCGTATCACCGATCACCACGCTATTGTCGAAGAATGCAAACCACACTTTACTGGCGTTGCACGACGCTTTGCACCTATCGCTCTTGATATGTTTTGGGACCACTGTTTAGCCAAGCATTGGTATTCATTTAGCGAGCAATCTTTAGATTCCTTTGTTCAATATGCTTATCTTCAAGTGAATGAACAAATATCAGAACAACTTCCTCCACGATTTTTGTTATTACATAGTCGTATGTGGAGTGGTGGTTGGTTGCAGTCTTATCAATACTTAGAAAACATCGAATTTGCCCTTCATCGGATGTCACAAAGAACGCCGCGTATGGCAGACCTCACGACGACGTTTGAGGTTCTGGATAATGAATATGAACAATTGGAAGGGAAGTTTGCTGCGCTGTATCGAGATGTGTTGAGTCAATCTGCTGAGTATCATCAACAGCTAATTAATTCATAACGCATTGACTGCTAAAGGTAGTATGCCCAAAGGCGCTCTGGTAAACTCTGCGCTCCAAAAATTAAGAGGTTTATCATGTCCGTTAATTTCGCTGATCTTGGCATTGAACAACCGTTGGTTGAGACCCTAGGTGGTTTGAATATTGTTACGCCGACTCCTGTTCAGGAAAAATCGATTCCACACGTACTGGAAGGTAAAGATCTGCTTGCTGCTGCACAAACCGGTACAGGTAAGACAGCGGCATTTGGCTTGCCAATCATCCAGACTGTTCAGCAACAGAAACGTAATGGCACGCCGCAAGCACTGATTCTCGTGCCGACTCGAGAACTGGCTCAGCAAGTGATGGACAACCTCACGCAATACTCAGCAAATACTGATCTTAAAATAGTGTGTGTTTACGGTGGCACGAGTATTGGCGTACAAAAGAAAAAGCTTGAAGAGGGCATAGACATCCTTATCGCAACACCGGGGCGCTTACTTGACCATTTGTTTAATGGCAACGTAAACATTTCTAAAACAGGCATCCTTGTTTTGGATGAAGCGGATCGTATGTTGGATATGGGTTTTTGGCCTGATCTGCAACGTATCCTTCGTCGTTTACCACAAACGAAACAGATCATGCTTTTCTCAGCGACGTTTGAGAAGCGCATTAAAACCATTGCTTACAAATTGATGGATTCTCCGGTCGAGGTGGAAGTATCACCAGCAAATACGACGGCAGAAACAGTGAAACAAATGGTTTACCCAGTCGATAAGAAGCGTAAACGCGAACTGCTAGCGTACTTAATTGGTTCACGTAACTGGCAGCAGGTATTGGTATTTACCAAGACTAAGCAAGGCAGTGACGAATTGGCTAAAGAGCTTAAACTGGATGGCATTAAAGCGGTCTCTATCAATGGAGATAAATCTCAAGGTGCTCGTCAACGTGCGCTTGACGAGTTCAAAGAAGGTAAAGTACGTGCGTTAATTGCAACTGATGTTGCCGCTCGCGGTTTAGATATTCAACAACTTGAGCAAGTCGTTAACTTCGATATGCCATTTAAGGCGGAAGATTACGTCCACCGTATTGGTCGTACGGGACGTGCGGGTAAATCTGGTCTTGCGGTTTCTTTGATGAGTCGTGATGAAGAGTATCTATTGCATGCCATTGAAAACCTGCTTGACCAACGCTTACCGCAAGAGTGGTTAGAAGGCTTTGAACCAAGCTTAATAGAAGAAATTGAACCTGAACGTAATAGTGGTGGTGGTCGTCGTAAGAGTCGTTCTGCAGAAAAACGTAAGATGAAGGCAAAACTGGCAATCCATAAAAACCGCGGAAAAAACTGAAAATAAAAAGGTGATTGCGATTATCAATAACCTTGATTACGCAGTCTTTGCTTCTTGGTACGCTTCAAGCGTTTGAGGCATCGCTAATAAGTAGCCTTGATACATATCGAAACCGAGTTTTTTCATTAAGTTAAGTTGATGCTCGGTTTCAATTCCTTCAATAACGGTTTTTGAGTTCACATCTCTCGCTAGCGAGAGTGCCTCCATCAAACACGAAAAGTCGCCATTTTCGTACCTCAATAGCAATGACCGATCTATTTTTATGATGTTCGGTTTTACGCATCTAACGCGCTCAATCGTTGAGGCATCAATTCCGTAATCATCAATGGCAAGCATATAGCCATTATCACTGAGCTCTTTCGTAGCTTTGTAGAGGAAGTTTTCATCACTTGCATCAAGTTCAACTAACTCCATGACGATTTGCTTTCGGCGCAAGCCGGCTTCGACGATGGATTGATTTAACAAATTACTATAAGACATGTCTTTTGCCAGCATCTCTGCTGCTTTTGGTAAGACATTTAAGAACAGCTTTTTATTGCTAAACTTGGACTGACCGAAATTGCTGATGTGAATGAGTCGACTTAAGCGCTCAACATTGATTTGATCTTCACTGGGGATGCTCGTTGAGTGAAAGAATTGGTCTGGTCTAATCATGAGCCCATCTTGATTGCTGATACGTACCAGCGCCTCAAGACCGATGATAGAAAGATCTTTCTGATAGATGGGTTGAAATACGCTTCTCAACGTCAGTTGCTTATATTGTGCGACGTATTGCCCATCTAATTGTTTTGAAATGCAGCCCAGTAGCTGCGAGATACTCATCATTATTGTTTGTAACCTAGACCAAGACACTTTCACTGATGCCTAACTGATTGTTGTGCATCTAGTTTTACTTCAGTAAGTCGAATCTAATTGTGCTGAAGGGGTCAAGGCAAGAGAGTTAGCTTGTATTGAATGGAAATATCGATCAGCCTCAAACAAATAGATGAATAGGCTGATAATCTACCTGTTGCAATTTGATGTTACCACTGTAAAACCGCGTACAGTTGAAGGTACTTTCTGACCAGTTGTTGCTTGTTTGAGCGGCGCAAAGGATGTCCAAATTTAATGTAGCAAGGGCTGATACCAAAGCGCGTATCCAGGGAATGGGTAAGCTGTGACTCGCTGGTAAACAATGTGATGCCTTGCTCGGTATATTCATTAATTGGCTCAGGTAGCTCACCCATCCACCAATGTAATAACTCTCGACTGGTTTTACTACGGCTGATCCAATGATCGCTCACCAAAAATAGTAAGTCATTCGGCTGCAATGCATAGCCGTACTCACTTTGCCATTCAGTGATAGAAGAAAGTAGGTTTTCGCGGCATGAATTGCCTGCACTGACCATATGATGGCTTAATACCCAGACCGTACCAATTTCAGATGAGATGCGATAATGGTGAGGTAAATCTGGGGCATCAAGTACTTCAATTGGTTTGATGATACTACTGTAACCAAAGTGACGAAATGTGTGCTCCATACGTCGTGCAAATGCAAGACCGAGATGGTGTTCACTCATACCTTGGTTATGTACCGCAGGATAATGCTTCTCACACAGTTTGAGACAATCGTCCTGAAAATCATTGACACTTTGAATGACTAAGTCGAGTAGCAAAGAATATCCCTTAACGGTTAACAATATGAACGGCGAAAGGTTAGCATAGTCCTTTTAGGATAGACTAATTTAGATAGGCAACTTCTTGATCTAAACATCAAAATTGAGAATAGAGTTCCGTAGGTAAAATATGATCAAACTAGAAAGAGCGCAAAAAGAAACATTGGCGACAGCCATTCAAGATTACATGCAGGACGAACTGAGTCTTGAAATCGGGCAATTTGACAGCGAATTTTTGATTGATTTCATCACAGAAAAACTCGCACCGATCTATTACAACAAAGGGATTGAAGATGCAAAAACAGTAATTGAACGGCGTATGTTAGAAATGAGCGATGAACTGTATGAAATAGAACAAGAAGTTCAGATCTAGGTTTACGTTTTACAAACGATTTTAAGTTCCTTCAAATTTTTCGAACAAGATGTTTTAACAAGCAATATTGGTTAGATGTAAATGATGGTAAATAATCTGTTTCATACAAGGTAAATAAGTTAATGTTGTGTTTCTTGCTCAACATCAACTTAGGAACATATCTAGGAACGTGAGATGGAAACACTGGTAAAGAACTACAACCTACCTGCACGATTTATGCATTGGTTATCAGCACTTTGCATCATCGGTTTGTTTGCTGTGGGTTTGTGGATGGTCGACCTTAGCTACTACAGCGAATGGTATCGTACGGCGCCACATTATCACCGCTCTGTGGGCATTCTATTGGCAGTACTTACTTTGGCTCGCATCGTGTGGAAACATGTGACGGCGTCACCAAAAGTAGAAGGTAAACCTTATGAAGTAGCTGCAGCAAAGGCGGCACATGGTGTGATGTACTTATTGCTCATCACTATCTTTATTTCAGGTTACCTCATCTCAACATCTGATGGTCGCGGTATCGAAGTCTTTAATTGGTTTACGGTACCAGGCGCAGGGGAGTTATTTCCTGGTCAATCAGATATTGCGGGTGAAATTCACTTCTATGCAGCTTGGGCTGTAATCCTAATGGCTGGTTTGCATGCTGCTGCTGCACTAAAACATCACTTTATCGATAAAGACAACACATTAAGAAAAATGTTAGGAGCTTCAAAATGAAAAAGTCACTTTTCGCTACAGGACTAGCAATCGCTATGGCACTACCGTTTGGTGCTAACGCTGCAGATTACGTTATCGATACGAAAGGCGCTCACGCATCTATTAACTTTAAAGTAAGCCACTTAGGTTACAGTTTCATCAAAGGTCGTTTTAATACATTTTCTGGTGACTTTTCTTTTGATGAAAACAACATTGCTGATTCGAAAGTAAACGTAGTGGTTGATACAACTAGCCTTGATTCAAACCATGCAGAGCGTGATAAACACATCCGTAGCGGTGATTTCATCGATGCAGGTAAATACAGCGAAGCGACGTTTAAGAGTACAAAAGTTGTAGACAAAGGCAACGGTAAGCTAGATGTAACAGGTGACCTCACTCTTCACGGTGTCACTAAGCCAATCACAATCGAAGCAGAGTTTGTTGGCGCGGGTAACGACCCATGGGGTGGTGAGCGTGCGGGCTTCATTGGTCAAACCCGTCTTGAGCTTGCTGATTTCGAAATCCCTGTAATGGGCTCATCGAGCTACGTTGATATGGAATTGCACATCGAAGGTATTAAGAAGTAATTTCTTGCTCTTGTGCGTATAAATAAAGAAAGCGCTCTAAATAGAGCGCTTTTTTATTGGTGCCAACTTTTGTTGTTAGTTGTTAGTTGTAATAGTTTTATGCTGTTTCTAGAACGTTATCTTCAACTAGGTTTAGACGCTCGCCATATACCGGACGAAGAGCTTTAAGAACTTCACTACGTGTCACCACGCCAACCATCAGACCGTTTTCTAGTACAGGCAGCACTTGAGGCTTGCTTACTTTGATACTTTTCGCGCGTTCTTCTAAAGAAAGAGAAGTAAAGCGAGTCGCCATGCCCATGCTCGTCGTTGGGTAAAGTTGTTCTTTATCGATACATAAGAACTCAACAACGTCGACTAAGCGGTCATTTGCATCAATTGCTACTACGTCACGGCTCATCAAATCGACAACTTTTTGTTCTTGAGCTGGGATGTAATCTTGGCACCATAATTCAACCATTACGTCGTGTGCTGAGAAGAAACCAACCAAACGGTTTTCAATGTCAACAACAGGAGCACTGATTAGATTGTTGTCCAACAGGGTATCTAGTGCAGTTGATACTGGCATTTCTACGCTCAGAGTAACTGGGCTCGGGTTCATGATCTCTTTTACAATCGATGCGTTTTTCATAGTGCGTTCCTTAACTGACGTGAGTGTTGTAGTGTTTGTAATTGATGCAACTTTTGCTGCTTTAAGTTCTGGTCGACGGTAAATGCACCAGTTAGCTAAACCAACCAATACTGCACCACCAACGATATTGCCTAGAGTCACTGGAATTAGGTTTGCAGTGATGAAGTGACCGACATTCAAATCTGCATATTGAGAAGCTGGTACACCAACCGCAGTCCAGAAAGATTCCGGTGCGAAGTTTGCGATAACGATACCTAGCGGTACCATGAACATGTTTGCCACACAGTGTTCAAAACCACTGCTAACGAACATCGCTACTGGCATGATGGTCATTGCTGCTTTTGTCATAGCGTTTGCCGAGCTGAATGTCAGCCAGATTGCAAGACAAACCAATAAGTTACATAAAATGCCTAATGCAAAAGCTTGTACCAATGTATGGTGTAGTTTGTGCTGTGCGATGTTGAGTGCGTTTAAGCCCCATTGACCTGCATCCATTTGGTACAAGCCCGCCGCACTTACCAATGCAAGTAAAAACATTGCACCGATGAAGTTACCTACATAAACCTTGCCCCAAATCGACAACATTTTGCCGAATGAGATTTGTTTGTTTGCCCATGAGATGCTCGAAAGCACTGAGCTGGTAAACAACTCACCACCGCAAATGACGATGAGTATCAAACCCATACTGAATGCTAAACCACCAGCAAGACGGCTAAGCCCCCAACCTGCATCCGCACTACCTGTTGTCACTGTGATGTAGAACAAGAATGCTAAACCGATGAATGCGCCTGCCATAATTGCCAAACCCAGTGTCATGCCGCTGGTTTTGTTTGCTTTACTAAGTGCAAACTTCTCAGCTTCAGCCATCATTTCTTTTGGAGAGAAATACTGGATATTTTGAGAGCTGGTCACCGCCATAATGACTCCTTAGTCTGTGGTTTCATATGAACTCCTTGGTTAATGAAATCGAGACGTTTTCTGTACTCGAAAGAGAAGGTGTTATTGTTTTTTGTTGCGGTGTTCCCGAACCGCATATCCAGGTTAAGCAGGTCAGGGCTACAGGTAAAATTGATAATATTTAGAATCCTCATCAAATTATTTGATAAGTTCTTAAAGGCAGGTAAAATGAACCTCATTGCGTATTGACGCATGTATTTTTGGGTTGCGAGAGTATGGGGAATACTCGCCAATTAGGGAGGACACTTTGCGCTACTCACTTAAGCAATTAGCGGTTTTTGACGCTGTTGCAGATACCGGCAGTGTAAGCCAGGCCGCGGATAAACTGGCTCTGACACAATCGGCGACGAGCATGTCGCTTGCTCAGTTGGAAAAAATGCTTGGTAGACCTTTATTTGAAAGGCAAGGCAAACAAATGGCTTTAACACATTGGGGGATGTGGTTAAGACCAAAAGCAAAGCGTTTACTGCAAGACGCGCTACAAATTGAAATGGGTTTTTACGAGCAACACTTGTTGAGTGGGCACATTCGATTAGGCGCGAGTCAAACACCTGCAGAACACCTAGTTCCTGACCTTATCAGTATCATTGATAATGATTTTCCAGAGATGCGTATCTCCTTAGGCGTACAGAGTACTCAGGCCGTCATCGATGGTGTCTTGGATTACAAATACGATCTGGGCGTGATTGAAGGTCGCTGTGACGATAACCGTTTACACCAAGAGATTTGGTGTCGAGACCATCTTACTGTAGTCGCAGCGTCCCACCATCCATTTGCGCGTAACTCATCAGTGAGCTTAGCTCAACTTGAACAAGCGAAATGGGTGTTGCGAGAACATGGTTCTGGTACTCGCAAGATTTTTGATAGTTCGATTCACCATCTTATTGAAGATTTGGACGTGTGGCGTGAATACGAGCACGTTCCCGTTCTAAGAAGCTTGGTATCCAATGGCCAGTATTTGACGTGTCTGCCTTATCTTGATGTAGAACGTTACATTGAAGCTGGTGATTTGGTTGCGCTGAACGTACCTGATCTGAAGATGGATCGAACATTATCGTTTATATGGCGTGCTGATATGGCGGAAAACCCATTGGTTGACTGCATCAAACGTGAAGGCTTACGCATGATGAAAGGCAAACCTTCAGTGCTTTAAGCGATATTCGAAACAAAATGATCGCATCTTAGTAAAGGCTCTGCATTGTGCAGGGCCTTTTTTGTCATCTATTGCTTATTTCGCCCAATTTATTGTGATTTTGTTATTTTCGAAATCTGTTGATTTATCGGTTGCGTCAAATTTAACGTGTAAAACATGCAACGTTATTGGATGTTAATGCGATCTTGATCACCGAAGTCAATGAGGGATGTGCCTAGTATTGACTGCCTGATTTCAATGTATGAAGGCAGTTTTCGAACCAAGTGGTACGAAACTAGTCAAGCGGGTAAGAATACCATGACCACACTTTTAGCAATTTCAATTACAACTGGCATTCTCTCTGGCGTATGGGGCTGGATCGCTATCTCCCTTGGTCTGTTGTCTTGGGCAGGCTTTCTTGGCTGTACAAGTTACTTTGCATCCCCGACAAGTGGCTTAAAAGGGCTAGCAGAAAGTTTGATCACCAATATGACAGGCGTATTTTGGGCGTTGGTAATCATTTACGGTTCAACTTACGTAGGTGTAGAGATTATCGGTTATGTAATTACTGCTGTAGTTGCGTTCTTTATGTGTATTCAAGCGAAACAAGCTTGGCTAGCGTACATCCCTGGCACTTTCATTGGCTCATGCGCCACTTTTGCTGCAGACGGCAATTGGCAACTTGTAGTGCCATCGCTGATTTTAGGTGGCGTGTTTGGCTACTTAATGAAAGCAACAGGACTTTGGTTACATGCGAAATCAGCCGCTACTTCTTCGCTCGCTGAGCAAGTACAGTAGTGAACCCCCGATCTTATTTGTATCCGCTGTGTGTTGAGACTTATCCCGCTCAATACAGTTAATCAAAATTACTGATTCTTGATACAAGCACACCAGGTTGGTGTGCTTTTTTTTATTTATACGCTTGTTAGGTGTTTCCGTTTGCCATGGTAACGACACGTTTCAACGTCCAGCGCAGTAGCACAGGGATGCAATCTACACCTCGTTCCTCACAATGAGCGACAATCGCTAAGGCGAGATCGGGTTTTGCTTGTTTCTTCAGAACGCGATTTACGACTTTCTTTGCTGGGATTGGGTGCTCATGAGGAACTTTGATAATGTCCTTAAAGAAAAGTTCGAAACCATTGTTATAGAGAAAATGCTCGATGTCTCTGTCAGGTAATTCCGTTAAGCGATGGCGTTCTTGGTCGTTATCCAAATGCGCTCTTACTGTATGAGCGTATTTCTTACCCGCAGGATCTCCGTCAGTGACGACGTGCCAATCTATCCCAAATTCTTTGGCGACTTTGATCAGAGACTTCAACCCAGACTGGGCAAATTCAACGATTTGTACGCCTTCTGCCGCTAAGTCATACCCGCATTGACGTGCCAGTTCGTTAAATAACCAAACTTCTGTTTCACCCTCAACCAATAGCCAGCAACGAGCAAATAGGGCACCAGCACGATGAAAACGAATGTGGAAGCCAATCCGACGGAGTTGGTCGACACTAAAGCGGCTTGTGTTGAGTGACTTTGCAATGGTTCGATCTGACAAACGAACTAATCGACGAATCGATGCCAACGGTACAGAGCCGAGTAAACGGGCACTGTTTGTGGTGAGAATCTTCTGCATCGGAAGCAGTTGCAACAAGCTCCAAGCGCGGGATAGATGAGTAGGATGTAAACGACCCTCTGGATCTTCAATGATCAAGATGGGACGTGCACAACGTCTTAAATCTGTCGGGCCTTTGGCTTGTAGGTACGCGTTTAACAATCCCATAAGTAGTAAGCGAGTTTGCTTGTTATTCGTCTCTTTCAAAAACTGCGATAACCCTTTTTCAGCAGAAGGGCTGGCATAGAACAGACCGTCTCGCGGTTTTCTCGGGTGACCTTTCTTCACGCTTCGAAATGCAAAATAGTGCTCGACTAACGTGTGCATTGAATCAAGACTGCTGCGAACTTCACCTTTGTTCACATGACCAGGCATAGCAAACAGGCGACGGCAGGTATTGTTAATGCGTTTTTCTATACGAGCATTTTTGTTGTCACCATTAATGTGATTGGGTTCGGGGAAACGGCGTGAGTCGCGTAATCGGATTACTGGGTGAAGGGTCATCAGTTCAATTGCGAGTTTCTCTGCATGATGCAGTTGCTTCGCTTCGCCATCACAGTCCAAGAATGCGTACTTGGTTGTGATGTGATGGCCATCTCTACTGGCACTTAAACGGTAATAAATGACGTGTTCGTTGTCTTCGTTGATGCACCATGTAGGCTTAATGCGACGATAACGTCCAGCATTCACTTCTTGTTTATCTTGAGATTTAAAACAGAGTACGATTTGAAGATGCTGTGTTTGTGGGTGCGAGATGGAATAGTCGACGTGGAAGTCCGTCATTTCAAATTGATAGAGAGAGCCATCTGCAGGTAAGGCGAGAGACAGGGCGTCGAGTAGGGAGGATTTACCCCAAGTGTTCTCACCGATTAAGGTCGTCAGTTCGTCAAAAGAGAGTGAAAGGCGTTTAATGCCTCTAAACCCAGAGATTTCGATGCGTTCTAGTCTCATCTCACTCCTCCTTGCAATTATTTGAATTATCGAGAGTTCTTTTGCTCCTCATAAGCATATATGAAATTGATCATGGCAAGTTAAGCTCAGTTCACAAATTTAAGAGCATTCATCCTATGAATAGAGACCGTTTAGGCGTAAAGTCACTTTCAAACTTGTACGCAAAATGAATCTTGATCACGTAAAAATGAAATGACAATTTCTCTGTTTCATAAAATTCATGATTCTGTCATGATTCAGTTCTAATAATAATGTCCAAGTAACCTCGAGATGCTTAGTTCAGCGAGAATGACTTGGTTTGTAGACTAGGCAACGATTTGAAAACCTAGTGACCCTAAGTTAAAAAGCGTTAACAACGTATACAAACCAAGTCAACTCGCCCGAAGGGAGCGTGTCACTGATTCAATTTCTTTGTCAAACAATTGGGAAATAGATGACTATTACGCTGCATCGTTGTCCTTGAACTTAAATCAGTGACATCGCTCTGAATACTGCGTCTTGAGGTCACTTGGGCATTTCGGAATGAAAAGAGAGAAGATGACAATGAATAAAAATCATAAGCCAGTCAGAATCAAACTGGCACACATCAATGACACTCATTCCTACTTTGAGCCAACGTCATTACAGCTAAAACTCAATATTGATAACGAACGCACACTAGAGCCTTACGTGAGCGCTGGTGGGTTTTCACGTATCGCAACACGCGTAGAACAGCTTCGTGATGATGCCCAACGTCAAGGTCAAGGCATGTTGTTTTTACACGCTGGCGACTGTTTTCAGGGCACTCTGTACTTCTCGTTATTCAAAGGCAAAGCAAACGCCGACCTATTAAACGCGCTTAACATCGATGCGATGGCTCTGGGCAATCATGAACTTGATATGGGTAATGAACCGGTTGCTTTGTTTTGTCAGCGTACCAACTTCCCGTTGCTTGCAGGTAACTGGGACTTATCCAATGAATTGCCAACTAAAGATCACCGCATGGGCGATTGCGATAACGTATTGAGCTTCGACACTGAGACTCAAAGCGCGCAATATCTGGTGAAAGAATTTCACGGAGAGAAAGTTGCCATCTTTGGCTTGTCTATCGACAAGATGAGCGATATTGCCAACCCAGATGCCGACACACCATTTATCTCTGCAATAGAAACAGCAAAACATACTGTTGAAAACATCCACCAAGCAGGTATTAAAAACATCATCCTTTTAAGCCACTTAGGTTATGAAGGGGATCTCGAGCTTGCAGCTCAAGTGGATGGCATTGGCATCATAGTTGGTGGTCACAGTCATAGGTTACAAGGTAACTTTGCCGCTATTGGCTTAGGCGAAGATGACCCATATGGCGTCAAGGTAAACGATACTTATGTCGTTCAAGCTGGTTACCACGCATTAACCATGGGCCATTGTGTTCTTGAATTTGATGAAAATGGCACCGCGACCATGTTAAGTGGTCAAAATGAATTGCTACTCGGAAGACGCATTTTCTGGGATTCGACACTAAATGAGCAGCTTGACCAAGGTGTATTTGAAGAAGCGTGTGACTTTATTCATGGTCAACCAAACGTAGTTGTTTGTAAAAAGCACCCAGAGACACAAGCGATCTTAAATGATAAGTACATCCCAAGAGTGCGTAAGCTTCAATCACAAGTAATTGCAAATGTGGCAGAGAAGAAGCGCCATGTACGTATTCCTGACGAATTTGGCGGAAGCGAACTTGCTCCAGCAGTAGCGCATTCATTCTTGTATGTGCTTAACAAGCGTGGGCACAAGGTTCAATTTGCCATTCATAATGCGGGAGGTGTGCGTACTTCTCTCAATCCGGGAAATATTACCGTGGCAGACGTTGCCGGACGATTGTTGCCATTTGCCGTTCCTATCGGTTTTTATGACGTACAAGGCAAAGTTGTTCGTTTAGCATTGGAAGGCGCGATCAATAATGCACTTAACAATGGTGTTGAAGGCACTGGTTCTGGTAGCTACCCATACACACATAATTTGAACTTTGAATATCAAGCCGATGCGCCAAAAGGACAACGCATTAAAAACCTAGAAATTTTTGATGGTAAGCGTTGGTGTGAGATGGAAGAAGAGCTTTGGTACCGTGGTACTTCGTCTGCTTATACTATGAAAGGTAAAGAAGGTTATGAAGCGTTGCTGGATATGAAAGGTGAAGGCTTTGTCAGTAATCTTTCCATGGCAGATTGCTTTGTTGAACTACTAACGGACGAACCAAACTGTTTGAACCAAAGTCACAAACTTTACTCGCAGAAGAGTCAATAACCGTTATTGGTATCTTTTTTGCTCACTCCCTAATGCACATGCGATGAAGAGGGAAGAGAGTATGTGGAAAAAAGATTGGGCTGACGCAGCGGTTGTCGTTGCTTGGGTCGCAGTTTGGTCAACACTGGTTTACTTTGTACCGCTAACTGGTTTTTAAAGATCGACTATTCAACAAATGAGGGGCGCATAAGTGCTCCTTTTTTGTATCTGAACCGGCTTGAATTCATGATGTTGATAAACATTCTTCACAAAATACTTTGTTTTTATCGATAACGATTTTTTGTTGGAGATCGACGCAAGCAGGGGTATGATGGCGGCGTTTGGGGAGTAGTTAGCGCAAGTTTATTTATCGTCATCTCGTTAAGCATCAGCTTATCCGGTAAATAAAGGTGTCACTTGATTCATCACGTGATCACTTCAACGAGACCAACGCATTCATTGGCTAGCAGACACATGGGTAATGTGACTGCTGGTTTGTATTGTTTGCGGAAGGTCAGCCCGAATAATGTCCTTCCGCGTGGGAGGAAGCATGTCTCTTATCGAAAATACCACCCAATTATCCCAGTCTGTTCCACTACAAGAATCACTGACAATGTACGGTGCATTCGGCCTATTTACTTTGGTTTTAGTCGCTCTCGATATCTATCAGACTCGTGGCGGCGTGATTACCATGAAAAAAGCAATTGGTTGGAGCGTATTCTGGTTCTTATTAGCGTTTGTCTTTGCAGGCTCTATCTATTTCTTTTGGGATTATTACGCGCCTCATAGCGTTTATACTCACGAAAAAGCGACCATATCATTCTTAACTGGTTACTTGCTTGAGAAATCGTTAAGTGTCGATAACTTGTTTGTGTTTGCAATCATCTTTGCGCAATACAAGGTGCCTGAGCATTTGCGTCCACGCGCTCTATTGTGGGGTGTGATTGGTGCATTGGTTTTACGTGCAATCATGATTGCTGTGGGGGCTCAATTGCTTGCTCAGTACCACTGGGTACTTTATCTGTTCGCTGCGTTCCTAATTTGGACGGGTATTAAACTGGCGCGAGATAAAGGCGAAGAAGAAGAGGTGAACCCATACCCTGAGCAGTTCATTCGTAAATTCTTACCAGTGACAGAAGAGTATCAAGGTAACCACTTGATCTTGAAACAAGCAGGTAAGTGGGTTGCAACGCCAATGCTGATCGTTGTTGGTGTGATAGCAGTGATGGACGTGATGTTCGCACTGGATTCTATCCCTGCAATCTTTGCAGTAACGCGTGAACCGTTCTTAGTATTAGCGGCTAACGTGTTTGCTCTGCTTGGTTTACGTTCTCTGTACTTTGTACTGCAAGCAATGTTGGACAAGTTTGTGTACCTAAAACCAGCGCTGTCAGTGATCATGATGTTCATTGGTGTGAAGATGCTACTGGTTGGCACGCAATACGAAATCCCAACGGTTTGGTCATTAACTTTCCTAGTGACAGTGATGACGACAGCGGTTATTGCTTCTATCTATAAGAACAAAGAAACCAATAGCTCTAGCGTTAAAATTACTAATCAAAACTCTTAAGTATTTTGTAAATTCAAAATCCTTTAAAAGAATATTTGGTTAATTAAATGTTGCAAATAAACTTGGGTTTACCTGTGTAAATCCAAGTTATTCAACTAAAGATTCGCTTTGTTGAATAAGTATGCGGTTAGTTGGATTTTGTATTCTTATGGTTTGTAACGGAATTGTTTTATAAGAAAAACTAATCTGAATAACCAAATTTTGTCATTTTTTGCTCAGAGAAAAAATGACTAATATACGACCAACAAAACAATTTACTGCTTTTAAAGAGAGGCAATCATGGCACAAGCAATGCAAATGACAAATGTAGCTTTACCAACCTCTATGGATAAGAAGACCTACGCGGTTAACTTCAAAGGATTGATTGCTCACTTACTGGATATTCTTTTCGTAGATAACTCTGCACCTCGCAGCTACTACGCAGAAGACCTATCTGCACACATTCAGAAAGACATCGGTATGTACCGTTAATCTGAATGGAAAGCGAATTCGAAATGCCGGCTTAATCGCCGGCATTTTTGTATCTGAAATCGCTACACCTAAGACCGCATTGAAAGCTATCTCTTGCTCGTACGGTCATAGTCAGTATCAAAGAAAAGGAGCTGCCTATGATTAACGCGATTGCACTTGCTGCTATTACCAGTCTTTCTGCATCACAAAGTTGGGTTCATGAAGGACAGCCCGCACAAGTGATAGAGCTATTTACTTCAGAAGGCTGTTCAAGTTGCCCACCTGCAGACAAATACCTTTCTACGTTTCAATCCAGCCCTGATTTGTGGGAAAAGTACATTCCTGTCGCATACCACGTTGATTATTGGGACTATCTTGGTTGGAAAGACAAATTTGCAAAGCCTGAATTCTCTCAGCTGCAACGTTTGTATCGCGCTTATGGCGCGGTAGGGAGTGTCTATACTCCAGCATTTGTCGTTGATAGTGAAGAATGGCGTGGCTTTTTTAATTGGCGCAAGCGCGTATTACCCAGCAACGACAACGTAAAAGCCCAATCATTGACACTAGAGCGCTCTGGCAACCAATTCTCTTTACGGTTTGAAGAGAAAGGCTCGTATGATGCAACGATTGTGTTTCTCTCAAGTAATGAAACCACACCGGTTAAGCGCGGTGAAAACCGAGGGAAAGTACTAGAGCATGACTTCGTTGCATTGGAGAAACAACAAGGTCGCTCAAAGAGTGGAGAGTGGACGTTTAAGCTCAATCAGCCCATCAACAACATTGATGCTGTTGCGGCGTGGGTGACTGAGCCAGGGACTTTTAATCGTGTGCAGACTGTCGCGGGTGAGATTCGATAAATGAACTAAAGGGATGCCTTCCAATCCGAAAGCGCTTTGATGTGTTCTGGTCCAATACCGCAGCACCCACCTATAATGGTTGCCCCGCACCGATGCCATTTTTGTGCAAAAGTTAAGTACTCTTTTGGTGAGAGTTCTCGCATCGCTTGTAATGCGCTGTTGGCTTCGTGATTAGATTTGATTGCGGTGAAGTTGTTCGCGTAAACCCCAATTTCAATATCTAGCTTGTGTTGGTCTAAAACTGCTTTGGTATCACTGACCGCTTTTGCCATTACTTCAGGTACCGAGCAGTTAAAGTAAACGCTGATGGTATTGGTGTTGTCCGCACTTTGTGCAATATGCTCAATGGCTTGGATAACGGTTTCCCCAGAGCGCAACAACGCGGTTTCCAATGAGTCATCACTTAAAGAAAAGGCATACGCAGTAGGTTTGGTGCTGCTTGTGAAGACTCTTTGTAAACACTTTAGCTCCTCTAAACTGCATATGGTCTCCGCTAGCCAAAGGTCTACATAATCTTCTTGAGCTTCAAACAAAGTCTTGGAAATGATTTCACCTAATTTGGGTTCGAACAGATCTGGTCGATAACTACCAAACGCTGGTGGAATACAACCAGCTACTAGAACGCGTTCCGGTGACTTATCTGCACATTCACGAGCAATTTGGGCTGCAAAGCGTGCTAGTTCACTACCTTGTTGTTCGTAAAGTTCTTGTCCCAGATGGAATGGTACACAAGCATAGCTGTTGGCAATGATGATCTCTGCGCCAGCGTGGATAAAGTTGTTATGCGCTTGGTAAACGAATTCTGGCGATTCAATCAGTGTTTGTGCGCTCCAAAGTGGTTGAGAGAATGGGGCTCCCATGCGTTTCAGCTCTCTTCCCATACCGCCATCAAGGATGGTTAACTTTTTCATACTACAGTCCATCTTAATTCTTCCTTGTTGAACCTTAAATGAAAATGGCTATGAGCGAAAGTGACGAGCGGAAAAGGATAGGTCGTGTAGGTGGGTAGATTAGTCGTGAGCTAGATAAGACAAAAGGTGCGGACTGCAGAAACGAAAACGGGGTTCCAACTGGAACCCCGTTCAATTCGAAAGTAATGTTGGGATTACTTCTTACGGCAGTACTCAGCGATCACGTACATTGACTGACCACCGTTTGCCTTACCTGAAACAAGTTTAGGATCATCACCAAGGCTGATACCGCGAATAACAGTACCTTGTTTGATTACTTGGTTTGTACCTTTAACTGGTAGGTCTTTGATTACTGTTACATCGTCACCTTTCTTAAGTTCAGTGCCGTTGCAGTCAACAGTTTTATCGTCAGCAGACATACCTTTCATTGCCCAGTTCATTTGCTCTTCTTCCATGTACATCATGTCAAGAGCATCTTGAGCCCAGCTTTCTGTGTTTAGGCGAGTAAGTTGGCGCCATGCAGTTACTTGTACTGCAGGAACCTGACTCCACATGCTGTCGTTCAAGCAGCGCCAGTGGTTAATGTCTTTAGGGTCTTCGATCTCACCATGACACTTATCACAAACCATGATAGCAGTATCAACCGTTACGTTGCCGTGTGGTGGCACAGCGTAAGCAGTTAGTTGAGTTTCAGAAGAACACAGTTCACATTTTGACTCGCAGCGAGCAAGCAGAGTAGCTTCGATAGACATAAGGACTCACCTTAGTAATGTTTTTTGGTGGCGGTATTATCCACTTTATCCTGAGAAATAAAAGGGTGTTAGAGAATTAAAGGCGAGATTTTACAATATTCCAACCTGAAAGGAGTGAAGATGTAAAATATTGGCTAAACAAATAATATCTAGAATATAAATAAGGGTGTTGATTGTTTTGAATGATGAATCAGTTGCATTGATGAATGTTATCGATGGTAGGGAGATTGATTGAAAATGCCCCCTGACTTGACAGGAGGCAAAGGATCTAACGTTCGATAATTTGTACGATTTGGTCTTGTGAGATACTCATTTCTTTGCCATCCACGTCTTCATACTCGTACATGCCAGTATCTTCATTGAGATCTGGTTTGCCATACGAGGTGATGATTTTCCCTTCATTCGTTGACATAAGATATTGGCTGCTGCCGCAAGCGGCAAGAAGTAGTGCAGTGGCAATCACGGTCAATACGCGCATAGAGTTTTCCTTTTCAAACAAGTGAGTTAGACAAAGACATCGTTTTAACTATAGCAGAGGAAACTATGAGTGGATCTGAAAGGCATAGAAACAAAAAAGCCCAGTAGAAACTGGGCTTTGAGGGGATGTACAAGATTATTTTAGTACTGTCGCATTACTTACTTTGCTTAGTGCATCATCCACTACAAAATCAGCATTCTCAGCCTGCATTTCTGCGTGGTGAGGAAGGTCTGCCAACGTACCTGCCGGAGAGGCAAACGTGCTGTGTGATGCCGTTGCGTTAAATTGGACAAAGCTTGCTGTTGCATTCACAGCAGTGTCTGAGCTGTTAACCGTTTTCAAGCCTAGCTTCTTCGCAAGTGGCTCGGTACCTGCAAATGGCGCATTAGGTACGTTGTTTGGAACGGTTGCATCACCATCTACTTCTGTCATGAAGAATGGTGTTGATAACGAACCAGTCTTCATAAGGTCAGCAGCATTTGTGAACGGGTCAACGGTATCAAGTGTTGTTTGCGCAGCATAGATAAAGCTAGAGAAACCAGCGTTTAATTGAGCCAGAGCTTCAGGGCTTGCGCCTTTCTCAAACGTTTCGTAACACACTTTGTCGCTAAGTTCTGCACAAGATGCATCTGCATAACTCGCATAGTCTGCGGACGCTGCGTACGCTAGGTTATGTTTGATTTGCGGACCAAAGTTGGAAGAGCCAAGCAGTAAGTTACCGATTTGACCACCAGAGTTTTGGATAGATGCACTACTGAAGTTGTACAACGCATCTGCTGATACTGAGCCCAGAGAGTTGTTTGCCGCTGCAACGGCTGACGTACCAACGATGCCTCCTAATGAGTGACCAAGCATCTTAACTTTTGAGCCAGTTGCTGGGTTAAACCCTTTAAGTGGGCTATTCGCAAGAAGACCCGCTTGAGCAGAAACCACAAGACTTGCGCGAAGGCCTAATACGTCAAGGACACTTTGGCGAAGGTTATCACGCGCTACTGCCAAGTTAGACAAGTTCAAATATGCTAACACGTTTGAATTCGCAGAACGTTGGTCATCCAAGCTACGAGTGCCATGAATTGGTAAGTCGATAGCGATCACCGCTACGCCAGCTTTAACCATGTTAAAGGCAAAAGCGTAAGCATTTTCTTTTGCTGAAGTAATACCATGTTGATAAATCACAACGTTGGTCGGCGTGCCAGTTTCTGGAGTGAACAACAGGAACTCGACATCTTCTAGAGACTTAACCGCTGGCACTGGTGAGTATCGAGTGATCACTCGGTCACTATCCAGTGGAGTGCCGTCAGATAGTTTTAGATTGGCGCCAACAAGTTTTAGCTGCTCTGTAGGATCAGTAGCGAGCTTGCTCACATCAACAGGGTCATTTGCAAATTCACCACTAGACAACTGCTGAATTATGCCTGCTTGTTCATCTTTGTTTGATAAAGCGGCTTGCAGTTTCACAAGGCTTGGCATTGCTGAAACCATTGGCTGCATGTTCCAGTCAGCACCTTTCTCTAGATAGTAAGGTAGTCTCACCACACCCTGAGTTACGTTGACTGAAACACCGGCATTCGTGTAAAGCCCTTTTATTGCGGTCTTTGTTGAGTCTAAGTCACTGATGTATTTGTTGAAGTCTTCATCTGCGTCTAACGCAGTAATGAAGTCTTGAGTCGCACCCAATGACATCGTGTATGCAGTCGCAAGGTCGACCGAACCTGGGTTAGTGTCATTCTTGTAAACCGTGTTGAGCGTGTTTGCTCCGGTAGCAAAACCGGTTGCGGTTACGCCTTTCACTGCTGCAAGTGTGTCACCTACCGACTGTGTGCTAAACCATGATGAGTAGATGATGTCTGAAGGTACAACGTTTAGTAAGCCAGATTGAGTAGCAAGACCAAAGATTCCTTCAACCGCCGTTGTTGCAGCTTGTAGAGAAGCAAGATCACCAGATTCGTATACGACTTCTTTCGATTTTGCCGTCGCGTAACTACCGGATGTACCGATTGCGTCACCATTTACATCTTTTACTGCTTGAGTCACTGCAAAAATGTATTCGCTTGATTCATCGAATGAGTCTGCGAATTGGATGTAAAGACTCTTACCACTTGATACGACTTGGAAGTCTGCATCAGCAGTTGCGCCATCTTGGATCTTTAAAACTTTTTCGATTGGGTTTGTCTTACCATCCCAATCGGTGATGCGTTGATTTAGCTTAATAACGCTAATACCCGACGTTACTAAACCATCAGCGAATCCTGCACCGTTGAAATTCAGAACGATTGGCATTGATGTTGACCAACCATCCATGGTGTTCATGGCGGCGCGAGGGTTGGTTAGCGCATCATCACCACCAGTCGGCAGACCGAGCGTGCCATCTGTTTTATCCATTAGCAAGTAAGAAGGCGCTGGTACATCAGCATTCGAACCTTGAACCGTGAAACTAACCGACGTGTTACGGTCAAGTAGTGCCTGAACCGCAGGTTCAAACGTTGCGGTATCTGAAGTGCCTGAGCTAGAAGTGTCGTCACCACAACCTGCAAGTAGGATTGCAGAACAAAGCAGTGATAATTTAAACGTATGTTTCATTGGTTTACTCCGTTAATCCTGATTATTTGAAGGTGTAGTTCATCTGTACAGCACTGATGTAAGCCGTACCTTCTGAATCAAATGTGATCTCTTGATCTGCTGCGTTTGTTTCAGTGAACGAGCCAGACTTACTCTTAACAAAGGCAAAACCAGCATCGAAGCTTAAGTTTTCTTGCATTACATAAGTCACCCCCGCGCTGTACCAGAAACGGTCGCTATCAGGAATACTCAACGTCGCTTTACCCGCTTGTTCGTCAAATGCGATACCAGCGCGTAATGTCCATTGATTGTTCAGAGTATATGTACCACCGAAAGAGTAGCGGTTATTGTCTTCGTATTTCTCAGGTTTAAAGAAACATTGACCAGCGGTGCCGTCGTTACATTGTGGGCTCGTCGCTTTTAGTTCTTTAAATGTGCTCCAATCTGTTTGCTGCCAACCGTAGTGGATAGCCCACTTGTCGTTTAGCTGGTGGAATGCTGAGAGTTCGATGATAGAAGGAAGCGAAATTTGTAGTCGACCATCGACTTTTGGTGCTGTTGCGATGCCAGAGTCATAGCTACTGAACTCACCATTGTCGAAGTCTAAATCCACTTTAGAGCGATAGCCGAAACCAAAGCGGTTATTTTCGTTGTACTCATATAGCGCACCGATGTTCCAGCCCCAGGCAAACGTATCGCCTTCCATACCAATTAGGTTGTCAGACTTTTTACTACCAGGACCAAATAGGGGAGCTAGGGCACCTTTATGACGAGTCAATTCCGCTTGCGCGTAGACAAGGTTAATACCACCACCAACACTGAATTGTTCATTGATGCGGTAAGCAATGTTTGGGTTGATATTTACAGACAGCAAAGAAGTATCGCCTGCCATATCACCGGCAGAGATATCATTCGGGTAGTCAGTGGCAACACCGTAGGTTGTGAACATACCAAGACCCCAAGCCCATTGATCGTTAATAGGGCTAATGTAGTAGCCAGCAGGAACGATTTGCAGCGGAGCTACGTCTTTTGCATGTTCTTTATGGTAAGTGTCGTAGACGTTAACTTCAGGATCGACGATGGATAGCGCACCTGAAAACTGAGCTTCTTTAAAAAGTGTCATCGCAGCCGGGTTACGCGCTAAAACGCTTGCGTTATCCGCAACCGCGCCTTCACCTGAAAATGCTCTACCAAGACCAGATGCCGAGTGTTCAGCAACCTGAAAGCCCGCAGATTGGGCATTACACGCAAACAATATTGAAATTGTAAGCAGAGAGCAGTGCTTCTTGTTCATCCTTGACCCTCCTAGGGTGTCATTATGTTAGACCGAAGTCTTTGTATTTGTTGTATGCCTTTTACACCAGTTGCTGTCGGTTAGAATTACAACTGCAATGTAAATATAATGTTAATTGTATATTTATTATCTTGTCAAAGATTAGACGTATATTGCGTTTTAAATTTGATGCATAGGTCAAACAGCAATTAATAAGGTCATGTATTATGGTGATATTTTTATAGTAAATGGTACGACCAGACTTGTTTTGTAAATCTTATGGTTAATCGCTAACCAAACACCTGTTGTTAACATGCTTTGCGTTCTATTCCATTACAGGCATAATTCCCACTTTGTGTTTATCGCATTGGAAATCGCGTTGGAATTACTACACATCGAATTTTTGGGGAAATCGCTTAGGCTGAAAGGTTCTATGGCGGGTTGGCAACAACTGTTTTGGGATAACACTCTGGTATCACAAATTGATGCTAGTGATGATGATTCCGGCAAGACGCAACATCAATTCAAACTTTCTTCTGGAGAGCAGGTATTGAACTGCCAACTGAGCTGTGAGTTAAATTGGCAACCTTTTGACTTCAAATATCAAGCTACGGTTAATGAGGCTCTTGTGGCTGAAGGAACTCGCAATGAAAAGGATATTGAGCAACAAGTTCCAGTTGAGCCGCCACCAACAGAAAAGCGCTTTAGCATCATTGGTCTTGTGTCGCTGGGAATGAAAGCGCTTAAGAGTGCGAAAGTGATTAAGGTTGCGTTAGCGTCTGCGAGTTTAGCTGCCTACTCATGGCTGTTCTCGATAGAGTTTGCGCTTGCTCTCGTTGCATGCCTGGTCTTCCACGAATACGGGCACATCCGTGCAATGAAATACTTCGGTATGAAAACGAAGGGGATATATCTCATTCCTTTTTTGGGCGGGTTGGCGCTAAGCGATGAAAAGATCAATACACGCTGGCAAGACGTTGTTATCTCGATCATGGGACCTTTCTTTGGATTGGTGTTGAGTATTGTATTTACAATTTTGTACTGGGTGACGGGAGAGATGATCTTTGCCGGCCTTGCGGTATTTAACGCCTTACTAAACCTCTTTAACCTATTGCCGATTTTACCTCTAGACGGTGGACATGTACTGAAGAGTATTACTTTCTCCATGAACTCATGGATTGGTCTAGCCGGTAGCGTCGCGACTGCAGCATTGGGTATCTATATTAGCTACGCATTCGGTTTAACGTTGTTGGGATTCTTGCTCATCATGGGGATGTTGGAAGTTGTGGTGGAGTGGCGCACAAGACACCATAGTCATTTGTTGCCTTTAACTCGATATGGGCAGCTTTTCTCTTTCGCTTGGTATCTAGTGTCCATTGGAGGCTTCATTGCTATCATTTGGTATTTTGCGGGTCTTGGCGACAGCCTGTTAAGCCTGCCACTGCAAATCCTTGGTACGTAAAGAGCTAATGCGAATTAAATAAAAAGAAAGCTCCCAATGGAGCTTTCTTTTTGACTTCTATTTGCTCGTTTAACTCGTTTGAGAAAGCGAGCTAGAGAGTAGTAGGTTGCTTACACTAGATTGGCTAAGCAATTTAACCACATTTCGGTGCTTTTACGTTTGAAGCAGGCAGCGTTTTAATCGTCGCCTGCAAATCACGAATACGTGTGCTGTGTGATGGGTGAGTAGAGAAAAATTCTGGCGGTTGGGCGCCACCAGCCGCGCTCATATTTTTCCAAAGATCGACGCTTTGATTTGGATCGAAACCTGCTTTCGCCATGTACCCTAAACCCACGATATCTGCTTCGGACTCTTGCGTACGACCGTAAGGTAAAATTACCCCATATTGCACGCCAACACCAAGCGCTGCCATTGTCATTTGTTGGTATTGTTTATATTCAGATGCACCAATTGCGACATTGGCTAGAGACAATCCAGCATTTGCTAATTGGCTTTGAGACAGACGCTCATTACTGTGGTCAGCAAGTACGTGTGCAACCTCGTGACCAATTACGGTCGCTAGCTGATCTTGGTTCTTCGCCACTTTCAATAAGCCCGTGTATACACCAATCTTCCCTCCAGGAAGGGCGAAGGCGTTGACTTGGTCACTATCAAAAACCACCACTTCCCAATCTTTAAAGCCCGGCTGAGGAGGGATAGTGTCTGTGATTTGCTTCGCCACGCATTGAACATAAGCGTTGGTCTTTTTGTCTTTGCTAATCGGTATTTCTTTCTTCATTTGCTCGAAAGATTTGGCACCGAGAGAAGACATCTCTTGGTCGGAAAACATCAAGATTTGGTTTCGACCTGTCGGTGAAGCGCTACATGCTGTTAAGCCAGCAACGGTCATAAGAATTGAGGCTTTAATCCATGTTCTCATAATGGGGTCCATAAGTATTTTTTCTGTTTTGTACCAATAGTATAACGCTTAGTAAAGAAACTTTAAGCCATTCTCGCTTAACGACGTATCTCTAGGTTATTTGGGAATACATAAATCACATTATGTGATGCGTTGCGCCTTGAAGTAACGATGCATTCAGGTCTATGCTAGACGCACTTTTAAAGACTGAACACCAGTGCAATACTGGATGAGATAAGAGCGAACAAATGAGTATCTGGAAAAAGCCAATCGACTTGGACATTCTTAACGCCACATCAAAAAATACCATGATGGAACACCTGCAAATCGTTTACACCGATTTTACTGATGATTCGTTATCAGCAACCATGCCTGTTTGCAGTTTTACACATCAGCCACTGGGTATGCTTCATGGTGGTGCGTCTGTCGTCTTGGCAGAGACTTTAGGCTCGCTCGCTGCAAACTTTTGTGTTGGAGAAGGCAGTTATTGCGTTGGATTAGATATTAATGCTAACCACGTCCGTGCAATGCGCAGCGGCTATGTCATTGGCACTGCAAAGCCCGTTCATCTCGGCGTCTCAACTCAGGTGTGGCAAATCGACATCGCTGATGAACGAGGTCGATTAGTTTGCACCAGTCGACTGACGATCGCCGTGAAACACCAAAAAGAAAAGTCACATTAACGAGTAGAAGACGAACATGGTTATTGAATTTTCTCTTGGTAAAATCATCGCAACGCAGCGAGAAGTCGTTATTAAACTCAATGGTAACGGCATGGTTACAATGCAAGCACAAGTTGATGCGATTCAGTTACTTGGTCGTGGTGCAAACGTTGTTTTGGCACATGGTGCAGAAACAAAATGGTCGATCAAACTCGATGATGAAGATCAATTACGCCAACTAGCGCAAGAAATTGGTATCGACATTCAATAATTTGCATGTCTAGGTTTGCACTTTTTGCAAAAAATGAGGAAACTTAGTTTATCGTTATGAAAACTAAAATTTCCTCTTTATGAGTAGCCCTCGTTTACGTGTTCAATTCGAAACACTGTTTGAAAAATTCTCTGGTAATAACACGGAAGTTC
Organism: Vibrio sp. MM46; assembly: GCF_027587135.1. NCBI lineage: Bacteria > Pseudomonadati > Pseudomonadota > Gammaproteobacteria > Vibrionales > Vibrionaceae > Vibrio > Vibrio sp. MM46. The sequence continues at coordinate 153,226 of NZ_JAPPTO010000009.1, read as the reverse complement.
AACTCGAAGATATTACCGAAGCACTTTTCTGTACTCGCCGAAACGCTCGAATCGTCCTCAATAAATTAGAGGAAGAAGGGTGGATTGAATGGCATCCTGCCGCTGGTCGAGGAAAGCTTTCTACACTCATTTTTAAACGTAATCGCAGTGATGTTAGCGAGAACCTCGCACGCCGTTATCTAGATGAAGGTAAAATTGGTCAAGCGTTGGAGGCGCTAGATAATGACGCCGCCAAGCTTACCCAAGTTATTCAAGGTTATCTTGGTCTCCAACATCGTCAAGGTGAGCAAGTTGTGCGTTTGCCGTACTACCGACCACTTGCGATGTTGAACCCTCAAAAGCCGATGCGCCGTTCTGAGCAGCATATCGCACGTCAGGTATTCAGTGGATTAACTAGACTGGATGATAATGAACACCTCCAACCGGATTTGGCGCATTATTGGGAAGCGCTTTCAGACACTCATTGGCGTTTCTATTTACGTCGAGGTGTTCGTTTTCATAACGGTGAACTACTGACCACCGACTGTGTCATTGAGAGTATTAGTGCGTTAAGCGAGTTGAATCTTTTCTCTCATATCGAAAATGTAATGTCGCCAGAGCCTTGGACGGTGGATATTCATCTTGTTCGTCCAGATAAATACTTACCACTTGCTCTGAGTGAATCCCAAGCAAAAGTACTCTTACCGAGCACGCTGCGTTCGGAAGAATTCGATAGAAAGCCAGTAGGGACTGGACCATTCCAAGTTAAAGTAAATGACGACAAGCGCTTAATTTTGACTGCGTTTGATGGCTACTTTGGGTTACGTCCTCTGTTAGACCAAGTAGAGGTGTGGGTGATCGATGAAGCCTATTCGTCAATGGTTTACCCAAGTTTGACCAAACCCCAAATGGATAAACAAGCCTCTACTGACGAGGTTGAGCTGGATCCCGGTTGCACCTTCTTACTACTGAATAAAAATACAGGTGTTGCAAAAAACCCACGTTGGGCTGAGTTTCTTAGTCAAACATTAAACAGTTACCAGGTGTATGCTCATGTACCTCAAGACAAAATCATAGAGCTGGGTGTGTTACAAGCCTTTGGTTTGAAGCCGGGCTGGATCGATCTGAGACCAAGTGCTGCGGGGGGAGTACCTCAGAAAGATAAAGTCATTTGCGTCGCTTACCAAAAGAAGCACCCAATGTTTCCTGTTATTGCTAAAGCGATCAAAACCTTGCTAAAGCCACATGGTGTTGAGGTTGAGTTCATCCGTTATGACACGCAACCACCGTCACCAGAAGAAGTGGATATTTGGATCAAAGCAATGGGGATCGCCACCAACCGTAACGATGCGCTCGCAGGATGGTTGTTAGATTACAGTGACATTGACAAATTCAGTGCTGGATATGATTTCTCTGGTTGGGCAGGGCTGGTGGATCAATGGCGTGCTGGTCAACACAGCGATTTCCCGGCTCGTGAGTTAGGTAGGCAACTTGTGAAGAGCTGCCAAGTGATCCCTATGTTCCATTGTTGGCTAGGCGTAAACAAAGACCATAGTGGTGCGCTACAAAACGCCAAATGCAACGCGCTAGGGTGGTTCGATTTCAGCAACGTATGGGTAAAACCAAAAATAAAGAAAGATGGCGAAACCGAATAAGAAGCAACCGACTAAAACCGTCGAGATATATTGCGCCAAATGTAAAGCGCAGCTGTTCAAGTACCGCAAGGGCGGCAAAGGTGCCCTCGTTAAATGTTTTAAGGAACGTATTGTCGAAGACTTTACCAGCACGCCTTGCATTTGCCCTGGTTGTGAACAAGAGTTTGCAAGAGACACCTTAGTAAGAGGAACGCCTGCCTACAAGATGATTGGTGGTAAGGTTACGATGAAGTAAGAGTAAGTTATGAGCGAACAACACGAATACTGTATGGTCTTGAGTACTTCTGGTACAGAGAAGAACCGGGACGAAATCATCAAAGGGCTACTGGAAGGGCAGTTAGCCGCTTGCATTCAGACGATGGCAATAGAGAGTCATTATGTGTGGAAAGGTGAAGTCTGCAGCGACAATGAATGGTTGTTGATCATCAAGACACGCAAAGATCTCTATGCATTAGTAGAAGATAAAATAAAAGACCTGCACGAGTATGAGGTCGCTCAAATCGTACAGGTCCCAATTGTCGAAGGTTTTAACCCGTATTTAGAATGGCTTCGCCAGTCGACGCTGAGTTGTCAGTAAAAGTAACGACACAATTGCTCCCATGGTGTCGCACAACATGTCTTTCTGGGCATCCCATATATCACCCTGTGAACCCAGAAAGGCAATACCCTCATCACCACCAGCTATTGCCGCATACCACCATTCAATGATTTCGTAACCAGCTGCGAGTGACATAATCGCAAACAACGCAAACCAAGATGCAAATCCGGAACTGATCCTTTTCTTGTTAATTAGATATTCAGCAATAGGATAGGCATACAAGCCGATAGAAAAGTGAGCGACGCGGTCAAAGTTATTACGCTCAGAGCCAATTAAGTTATTAAACCAATCAAATGGGACTTCTGCGAAGGTATATTTTGCGCCGATCGTATGAAGGCATAACCAAATAAACATCAGTACATAGGCTGTGTTACTAAACTGATAGCGAATAGACAGTGCCCAAATGGCAATAAGAATACCTATAGCTGGTACGATTTCCGCGAACCAAACTGCGCGTGAACTTGGCTCGAGAGCAGAATATAGAAAAACGATGGCGTAGAAAATGGTCAAACCCAACAGGGTAGAAGTGCTTTTCATACAGAAATTGATCCTTCAATTAAATACTGGCTCTATGATTACACTTAATTGAACGGTGTGCAATTAATAAATTTAACAAGGAGATGATTACTTTTTATGTTGATATATTGCCAAACTGCTCAACAATAAAACGTTTGCGCGTAAACATTTCATTAAAGTTTGATTTACAACATACCCATCCATAGAATTCACCGTTCAGTCTAATAAAAAAGAAGTAAAGTCATGAAACTGGAAACTGTCGATTATCTTGCTGACGATGCTGCTCAACAGTTCGTCACCTCACTGCGCGAAACGGGTTTTGGTGTTCTTAAGAACCATCCAATTCCTCAAGAGCTGGTCGAATCTATTTACAAAAACTGGTACGAGTTTTTCTGCTCAGAGCAAAAGAACGATTTCCACTTCAATGTTGAAACACAAGACGGATATTTTCCACCATCAGTTTCTGAAGTTGCGAAAGGTCATTCAGTCAAAGACATCAAAGAGTACTTTCACGTGTACCCTTGGGGTCAGATGCCAGAACAGCTAAGAGAAGAGATTCTAGAGTACTACGAGCGCGCTAATGCATTCGCTCAAGAACTGCTTGGTTGGGTAGAAGAATACGCACCAAAAGACGTTCAAGAGAAATTCTCAATTGCGCTGTCAGAGATGATTAACAACAGCGATAAAACGCTACTTCGTGTTCTTCACTATCCACCAATGACGGGTGAAGAAGAGCCTGGCGCAATTCGTGCTGCCGCGCACGAAGACATTAACTTACTAACGGTTCTGCCAGCAGCAAACGAACCTGGTCTGCAAGTAATGAGCAAAGAAGGTGACTGGTTAGATGTGCCATGTGACTTCGGTAACTTGATCATTAACATCGGTGATATGCTGCAAGAGGCGTCTGGTGGCTACTTCCCGTCAACAACGCACCGCGTGATTAACCCAACCGGCGGTCGCCAAGAAAAGTCACGTATTTCGCTTCCGCTTTTCTTGCACCCGAAACCAGATACGGTACTTTCAGAGCGTTACACTGCGCACAGCTACCTGATGGAACGTTTAAGAGAATTAGGCGTTATTTAAGTTAACGAGATCTTGCTTCAAAAGGCTGATGGTTTATGACTGTCAGCCTTTTTGTGTTTATGGTACAAATTGACTAGCTTTATATAACAGGTACTTAAACGGTTAGGGGATACATGGACGAACAACTCAATGTTTGCCAAAACAGTCAGCAATACATGGAAAACCCATTATTGTGGCCCATTTTAGACATCCTCAGAAAGCAGCCTTCAAATTGGAAGGTGCATACTTTAGCTCATGAGCTCAGCCAAAAGGGCTACATACAACAGTTAGATGAATCTCCGGATAAAGATCTTTTCAAGCGAAATTTCTTATTAATGAACGCGCTCTATCAATTGCAAGAAACGCTTTATCCCGATGGTTGGTTGCAAGTCGAAGCAATGAATATTGTGCTTATGTCCTCCATAGAAGCCTCTCGCCACAGCGTTGATACCAATGATCCTCTAAGAGAGTATTACCTTGATTGGAAGAACTACGAAGCGGACGAAGGCGAGGTGCGCCGACTACTTAATGATTTCTGGAGTCGATATCAACGTTACATCGGGGGAAATGTCTCTGATGACCTAGACCGAAGTAAAGCACTACATTTATTTGAGCTAGATGCAGACGCAACCCGAACTGAGATTCGCCGACAATGGCGTAAGCTGGCATTACGTTGGCACCCAGACCGAGAGAACGGTAATGCAGATAGGTTTAGAGTGCTATGCAATGCTTGGAACGTACTTCGAAACGGATAATGAATTCATTTTAAGTTACATTGTCACGTGATGAACGTCATGATTCGTACAAGATTAAAAAGGCAGTGTTTATCGCTGCCTTTTGTTAGCTGCTCGTTGGGTATTAACGAGAAGGTTTGAACTGAGACTTACGCATACGGTTCAGCGCTGCCATTACGTCCAATGTACGAGGTTTCGCTAAGTCGCCTTGTTTAGGCAAGGTCGCGTACCATTCACCAGTAAGCATGTCTTCGATTTCTTTTGCAGGGTGGTTACACCAACCCGGAAGTTGAGCAATTTGGAACCACAACCAACCAATCGTGTTTACTTCATCCGCTGACTCAAGTTGCTCAAGCGCACTTAGATCTGCGAATTCTTTACCGAAGCGAAGAGAATCTTTGCCTTTTGCATTCACACGGAACTTGCCGTCTGTCAGGATGTTCATTAGCGCTACACGGTTTAACGCACGAGGGCGGAATGTTTGCAAGCTTTCTTCTGACTCGTTGTGGCGCTGAGTCGGATGCTGTGCAATAACTTGCTTCGCTTTTTCTGTTACATCAACTGCTTGGTAATCGTGCATTTGGATAACGGTATCTGCAACGTCTAGGTAGTCACCTGAGCCACCCATAACGATGATGGTCGAGATTTCAAGCTCATCACGCAATTGTCCGATGCGATCTACCAAAGGTGTGATAGGCTCGTCGCCTTTGGCAACCAATGCCTGCATACGTTCATCACGAATCATAAAGTTAGTTGCTGACGTATCTTCATCAATAAGCAGTGAACTAGCGCCGGCCTCGATAGATTCTTGCAACCAAGCGGCTTGAGAGGTTGAACCAGAAGTGTCTTGCGTAGAGAAATCTGCCGTATCTTTACCCATTGGTAAATGGTTGATGTAGTTAGATAAATTCAAGTGATGAACACAGCGACCATCTTCTGCACGAATCTTCATCGCGTTCGCATCAGTGACGATGTATTCGCGACCATCACCAGGAATGTGATCGTAAATAGAGCGTTCAATCGCATTTAGCAACGTTGATTTACCATGGAAGCCACCACCAACAATCAATGTGATGCCTTTTGGAATACCCAAACCTGTTACGTAACCTTTGTTTGGCGCATGCAAAGTTACTTGAAGTGACTCTGGCGCTTTAAATTCAACCGCGTCTTTCATCGGCAAGTCACAGTTACCTGCAATACGCGGAAGGATGCTGCCATTCGCCACAAAAGCGACTAGGTTGTTTGCTTCAAGTTGCTCGCGCAGAGATGCTTGGTCCTCAACCACTTTACAGTGCTCAATCAATGCGTCTTTGTTCAGCTCGCGCTCTAATGTTGCGCGACGAATAAACTTCGGCAAGTAGAAAGTCAGAATGTTATTCGCTTTTTTGCCAAGAACAGAGCGACCTTCGGCAGGCAGGTTAACACGGAAGCGAAGCTCAATACCTTCTTCAGTGAAAAGTACTGCCGTATTGTCCAAAACGGTTTGACCGCTAAGTGAGATAGCTACGGTATTCTCTTGCTTTGCAAACTCATCAAAGCTACGCGCAATGAAGTCACGAGCTGCACGCTGGAATGCTGGAGATTCATCTTTTAGCCATTCGAGACCGGTCAAAGACCACGCGCGAGTTGCACGTAGGCGAGAAGCAGATGCGTACGGGTCACCTTGTACGTAGTCGATGTACAAGTCGAAATCACCGAAGTCGTATTGACCTTTGATTTGTTGGTATGCGCGGTAGTTCTGCTTTTCGATTTTCTTAAGCGTGGCAGTCAACTGATCCATGAAGATAATGGCCTTTTTATTGGAAGCGGGCGGCGATTATAGAAACCACCGCCAACAGAGTAAAGGAAATGCTTAGGAAGAATAGGTGTATTGGCCACCTAATAGGTTTTGATTAAACAAACTTTGTTCGAATTCATTACAAGGCATTGGCTTACCATACAAAAAACCTTGTCCGATATCGCAGCCTTCACCAATTAGAAACTGCTCTTGTTGGCTGGATTCAATACCTTCAATGACAACTTGGAGATCAAGCTTTTTAGCAATATGGATAATGGAACAAATGATGGCTCTGTCATCGTCAGATTTTTCCATCTGCTGAACAAAGCTTTTATCAATTTTAATCGCGTCAAAAGGGTATTTCTTCAAGTAACTGAAAGAGGCATAGCCTGTCCCAAAGTCATCTAGTGACAGTGTAACGCCAAGCTTGTGTAGTTTATTCAATGTGTTACGTGCAACGACTTCATCTGCGATTAAAGCGCTCTCAGTCACTTCTAGCTCAAGGAAGTGTGCTGGTAGATGGAAGGTTTCAAGTAGATGTTCTATCTGTTCGGCAAAGTTAACGTTTTGCAATTGTATAGGTGAAACATTAACGGCAATTTTGAAGTTATCTACTAACTCAGACCATTGTTTGGCTTTGTCTATGGCTGTGCGTAAAACGAATGAACCCACCTCAAAGATCAAGCCATTTTGCTCTGCCATATGAATTAGCGCTTCATTTGAGACATCACCCAAGACAGGATGACGCCAACGTAACAGCGCTTCTGCACCTATCCATTTGTGCGTGTGGGGAAGCACCTTAGGTTGGAAGTACAACATCAGGTCATCATTACGAACTGCCTGTAGAAGATAGCTTTCTAATTGATTGTGGTTGTTGAGATCTTGCGTATGACTTTCGCAGAAATAATTGTATGACTCGCCAGACTCTTTGCACAACAACATTGCATAGCAAGCATTTTGCAGCAGTTGCTTGGCATGGCTGTTTCGATGAGCTTGGACGACACCAATGTAAGAATGAAGATGCACTTCATTGTCATCGATATAAAAATTGCCAACGCTCACATGAGTAATTTCGTCGAGTAAATGTTGGACTTTCGGCTCGATATCTTCGCCTGAAACAATGAGCACAAGATCGTTGGAGCTTGGTCGCCCTGTGACAAAATAACTGGATTCACTGTGACCAAGACGAAAGCGAAACTCCTTCAACACTTCGTCGAAAGCTTCGAATCCGTATTTGGTTTGGATGCTACGGGCGTTACTGAATCCAATGTTAATCACGACCAAAGATTGCTCGTCATGGTTGATGGACTCAATGACTTCGTCTAGTTGTTCTTCTAAAGCAGCGCGGTTAAGAAAGCCAGTGCCTTGGTCATGAGTTTGTTGATAGTTGACTTGTTTCTCGGCAGCTTTGCGTCTGTCGATCTCTTTCGTCAATGAATAACTGAGTTGCGCAAGGTCGGTAGTGCGCGTTTCGACTCTGTTTTTTAGTTCGCTATTTAGCCTTACTAATTTGTGTTGCTGGAATACAACCGCAAGTTGTGCCTCGATAGATTCTTTGAAAGAACTTAATAACTCACGGTAGGTATCGCTGTATTGGTTCTCTTTAGTATCTAGCATACAGATGGTACCGAAGGTTTCACCGTTCGGCCAGTACAAAGGCAGCCCACAATAGGAGATCATACCAAGTTTGATATCCGGGTTGTCTTTCCATTCCTGGTCTTTGAGTGCATTCGAGACCAGGAGTTCGCGCTTGTGTTGAATGACATGTTCACAATACAGACCATGTCCAAGGGCTTCTTTGTCACCCACTTTATAGGGGTTATTTTCCGTTTCGCTAGAGGTATTGACTTCGATATGCTCTGGATGCACACGCATGATAAGCGTAGTGGGAACATCCGCAATGCGGGCTAACAAGTTGACGATGTTTTGCCAACTTCTCCGCATTGAATCGGGGATCTCATAATCCAAGGTTTGCAATGTGCCCATAAAGGTAATCCTTTCCCGTAAGTTCACGTCCTGTGAATGAAAGTCGTTGTAATTTTTATGTGAGCTTATTCTTGTTGTTGAGTAGTTATTTAACCATTCGTTTAGTTTAAGTATAGGGGCGGCAGAACCCGAAACAAAAAAAAGTCCTGAAAACCTTTCAGGACTTTGAAATACTTGGCACTATCTCAGTAGTGAGACGCTAGAATCCAAGTGCAAGCCTATGGCTTGAGCGCCTTGAGTGCTTTCATCGATATATCTTGAGAGTAATCGACACCTTCAAAGTTGAAGCCATTTAGCTTCATAAATTCGTCTTTGAATCCAGCATAGTCACCCACTTGTTTGAAGTTATCTGCGTTCATTTGTAAAAGAAGTTCACTGACTTCTTTCTGAACTTGGGGATCTAACTCCAGATCATCGATTCGAATCAAACGTTCACCATCGACAGGTACTTTTTCTTGGTCGTACAACTTCGTCGTGAACAGACGTTGCATTTGCTCGATACAACGTTCGTGGGTGCCTTTTTCCTTCATCACACGATACAGAGCGAGTAGGTAAGGACTGAGAGCAGGAATAAACACACTCGCTTTTGTGACAAGCGCTTTACACACGGTCGCGTAAGCGCCACCACCAAAGTTTGCCATCTTTATGTTCAATGCATGACTGGTTTGGTGTAAATCTACTTTTGCACGACCTAGCGTGCCATCAAGATAAATTGGGTGTGTGACTTCGGGTCCCATGTAAGAGAAGGCGATCGTTTTGCAGCCTTTTGCCACCGATTCAGAGTTGATCAGCGTATCGATCCAGCTTTCCCAATCTTCTCCGCCCATCACCTTAATTGTTGCTTCAGCTTCTTCCTCTGATGCTGGAGCAAGAGTGGAGTCTATCCACTGATCGTTTTCCAGCATAATCGATGCACCAGTGACAGATTCACCAATAGGTTTGATGACACTGCGCCAAAACTCGTCAGATTCTGCCTTCGGACGAACACCAGTCGCCAAGCTGTAAATGACTAAATCTACTTCACCTTCAAAGTGAGTTTCGATAGCTTCGATTACTTGGTTGCGCACAGAATCAGAAAAAGCATCGCCCACGATGTTTACTGCTGTTCGACCGTGATGAGTCGCTTCTTCTTTAAAGTAAATGTTGTTGTACCAACCAGCACTACCAACGCCCTTATCAGATGGTCCACGCTCGAATGAAACGCCGATCGTGTCGGCCTCAGCGCCGCCAAAGGTGAGGGCGATGCGAGCAGCCAATCCGAAGCCGGAAGACGCACCGATGATCAAAACCCGTTTGGGACCATTTTGGATCTGCGGAGCTTGTTTTACGTAATTAATTTGCTCTTTGATGGAAGTGCGGCACCCATACGGATGTGCCGATCGAGCTACAACACCTTGAATTAACGGTTCTATTTGCATTGTTATTATCTAACCTTGGTGAATAAGATGCCGAGTAGAGTAACGTAAAGTTTGGTAAAACTTATTGAGCTAGACCATCAAAATTAGAGATGTTTAACCAATTCTTGCGCAACGAAGTCTGCGATAAAAGGCTGAGCTTCTGGTTTTGGGTGCAGACCATCATCCATCATCCATTCAGGTTTAATGATGACGTGCTCTAAGAAGAAGGGCATCAGAGCCACTTTTTGGTGTTCAGCAAGCTTAGGGTAAATATCGTAGAACATATCGCTATAGCGCTTACCGTAGTTTGGTGGCACACGGATTTGCATCATCACAACATCCGCACCAGAATCTTTGATCATGGTAATCATTTTCGATAAGTTCGACGTAATAAGTTTAGGTGGGAATCCACGAAGACCATCGTTGGCACCGAGTTCAATAAGGACGACGTCAGGAGTGTGCTGCTCAAGGAGAGCTGGCAAACGCGCAAGACCGTTACCTGTGGTGTCCCCTGAGATACTGCCATTTACAACTTTTACATCTTGACCATGTTCTAGTAACGCATCAGGAAGTAAGCTAGGCCAACTCTCTTCGATTGGCATTTGATAGCCAGCGCTTAGGCTGTCACCCAAAACAAGCAACTTTTCGTTCGCCTGCGCAGAAACGGAAAGACAGAAAAAAAGAACTAAGGAAAGTATACGAATCATGCAAACACCTGTACTTAAAGCACCTATTGTTCAAGCTAATTTAGTTTCTAAACAAGTCTCTACTAATCAAGAACATTTAACAATCCTTAAAAATGTAAATGTTGACATTCGAAAGGGTGAGAAGATTGCCATCGTTGGTACCTCTGGCGCGGGCAAGTCTACATTGATGACACTGCTCGCTGGATTAGATACACCAACCTCAGGCGAAATCACCTTATTAGGGCATGAGCTTTCAAAGTTAGACGATGAAGCTCGTGCAAAAATTCGTGCGGACTCGTTGGGTTTCGTATTTCAAAGCTTTCTTCTCATTCCAAGTTTGAGCGCATTACGAAATGTCACGTTACCTTGTCTTCTACGTGGTGAAGCTGAAGATGATGCAAGAGCAAAAGCATTGCTGACAGCGGTTGGGCTGGAAAAGCGTCTCGACCACTTACCAAGTCAATTATCGGGGGGAGAACAACAGCGTGTCGCTCTTGCACGGGCATTTATGACTCAGCCAGAACTGCTGTTTGCCGATGAACCAACGGGAAACCTCGACCATCAAACCGCCGAAAGAGTCATCGAGCTTCTGTTTGATTTGAATGAACAGCATGGCACAACGTTAATACTGGTTACTCACGACAGTCATTTAGCCAGTCGTTGTGACCGTGTATATCGAATGGAAGCAGGCGAGTTGCAGGAGGAGGTGATATGTCCGTGATCTCTTCAAGTGAGCAAGACTCAACTCAGATGCCTAAGCAGGCTAAACAATCGCCAAACAAAAGCTTAGTACGTTGGAGTTTCGGTGAAATCCGTCAAGGAAATTTATGGCCGATCAGTGTTGCCTTAATTCTCGTGATTGCCAGTATCTTTGCGCTCTCGGCTCTGGCAGAAAGAATGGAGCAGGTGATCGTTAAGCAAGGTAAAGATGCGTTAACAGCAGATGCTGTTTTTGTGTCTGCTAATCCTATACCAAATACTTTGTTGGCTGCTACCGACGAGATGCCACGCTCTACCATGACACGATTCGCTACCATGGCATTCAGTGATACTGGCATGCAGCTTATCTCTGTTCGTGCCGTTGATGAGCAGTACCCTCTGATGGGTGAATTAGTCTTGGACAATAACTCAGCCGGCCACGTCAAAGAAAACCAGCTATGGCTTGATGAACGCATCATGGCGCAGCTTGATGTTAAAAAGGGTGACGCTGTCACCATTGGCGATGCGGACTTTATCGTTTCAGGTGCAGTTTTGATGGAACCAGGTTTGAGCTTTAACCCATTCCAACAAATGCCTTCAGCCTATATTCATCAAAGCGATGTTGAAAAAACAGGGGCAATCCAGTTGGGGAGCCGTGTTCAATATCGTTTGTTTTTAAAAGGCGACGATGCAACATTAACGCAACTGCAAGACAGTACTGAATTGTCACCAAGTGATCGCTGGAGAACGCAAGATACTGCAAGTCGAAGTAACGAAGTCTTCGAACGAACAACTCAATACCTGTCTTTGACGGTTGCTATTGTTATCATCATGGCGGCAACGACGTTGGTTTTGACTTGCCAAAGCTACGTGAACAGCCGAACGCAAACCATCGCAATGTTGAAAAGCTTGGGGGCGAGTCGCCGCTGGATTGAAAAGTGGCTTTTGATTCAAGTCACCATTTTGCTGCTTAGTGCCAGTATTGTTGGTCTGCTATTAGGTAGTGGTTTGGAATATTTGTTGCGAATTCCCCTCAGGGATTTGTTGCCTAATCCACTGCCTAGTTACGGTGTCACTCCTATCTTGATTTCAGTTGTATCAGCGGTTCTTATTACTGTTCCAGCGCTTGGGATTCCCTTACTCGGATTAATCAAAACACCTGCTCTAGAAGTTCTTCAACAAGGTTCTGGCAAACGCTCTTGGAAACGCATGTGGCTTATCTTAGTGCCCGTCGTGCCTTTGCTTATCCTTTATGCAAACAACACTCTGGTTTGGATTGTACTTGCGGGCATTGCGATGTTATTTGTCGTGCTTGCGGCAACGAGCGTTGCGCTCACTAAGTTATTTGCTCGAGTTTCTACTCGACCAGCAATGAAGCTTGCACTCAGTCGAATCAATCGCACACCAGTTACCAGTGGTTTGCAGTTTGGTGCTTTATCGCTTTCTCTGATGTTACTTTCGATAATTTGGTTAGTGCGTAGCGATATTCTTGCTGATTGGTCGAGAACACTTCCTGCGGACGCACCTAACGTATTTGCTTTGAATATCGCTGATTACGAACTAGACAGTTATCTAGAAACATTGGACAAAAACAACGTGACGCGGTCACGAGCTTTCCCAATCATTCGTGGTCGATTAGCAGAAATTAATGATGTAAGCGTTAAAGAGATTAAATCAGAGGGGCAAGGCTCAGATGCCGTGAGTCGTGAACTTAACCTCACTTGGGGGGAGACACTTCCTGAGTACAACGATGTCATATCTGGTGAGTGGAAAAACAAAGCCAGTGTATCGGTAGAAGCACAGGTTGCAGATGAACTGGGTATCGAACTTGGTGACAAATTGCGGTTTGTTATTAACAGCCAAAACTTCGATGCCACTGTTGATAGCATTCGTCATGTTGAGTGGCGTGATATGAAGCCTAACTTCTATTTCATCTTTTCGTCTGACGTGATGGCAAGCTTACCAGGCTCTTATTTGATCAGTTATCGTATCGACGATGATAACAATGCATTGTTGACGTCGATGTCACGTGCACATCCGACGGTCTCCGTACTCGATATTCGAACCATGGGTGACAAAATCCAAACACTTATCCAACAAATTGTATCGGCAATCACCATATTGGCATTGCTTGGTGTAGTGGCTGGTCTTTTGCTGATATTTACATTGCTTCGTTTGAGTTTGTCTCAACGCCAGCAGGAAATTCGACTCTATCGAACATTGGGGTCAAGTAAGAAGCGTATCAACACTACGTTATGGGCTGAATACGGCATTATGGCAATGGTGGCGAGTGGCGTTGCAGTGTTTGCAGCAGAGGTCTGTGTCGCTGCTGTGATGAAATATGGCTTTGAGCTTAATGCGCAGATCCACCCTGAATTGTGGATAGCTTTACCTTTCGCTACGTTTGTTGTTCTTGCTTTAGTGGTAATGAGCCTTTTGAAAAGATTGTTAACGCCAGTAAACACTTAATTAGCCTCCGTTTAACTACCGCGGATGCACTCCATGACAGTTTTATTTTAGTTATCCACAAAAACGGTGGATAACTTTTGGGATAACTGAGTCGTTAGTAAAGTGGGGTGTTTCCGCAGGCTTTATGCCATGGGTGTTAGCGTAAAAATATTATTCACACAGGGTCAAAAACACGCTTTCCTAACAACCTCGTCAAGCACTTTTTTCGGAAATTTTTTGCTCTCAAAAGTAACTTTTGACGTATACCGTTAACAAACGCAAACCCATGAACTTTTTGTGATTTTAATCATACTCAAACCCGAGTAGAATCGACACTAAGTAAAGATTTCTCCTTATAAAATTTTCAGTGAAGCAATGAAGTCTGAGTTTCCAAATCGTAAAGATAAACACATCGCTATCGTTGGTGGTGGCGTAGCAGGTTCAACTGCTGCGATTCACTTTGCCGAGTTAGGTTTTAAAGTGTCCGTAATCGAAAAAGGGGTATCGTTGGTGAATGGTCCCCCAATATGCCATTTGCATGCCGGCGGCAACCTGTATCGAGAGATTTCTGAACAACAATGTTTAGATCTTCTAAGCCAGTCTATTGAGACGATTCGCTTGTATCCCCATTCACTGAATATTCGTCCGACTATTATTGCTGTTCCGTATTCAGACGGTGGTGATCCAGAAACTTTGTTACCACGACTGGAAGTGATTAAACGTGCTTACCAAACGCTGGTTGCCCAAGACTCTCGAAACCAAGTTCTAGGTGAACCTGATGAGTACTACAAACTCTACTCGAAGGAAGCGTTACTACAACTTGCGAGCCAAGCTCAACCAGAACAGCCTCAAAGCATTGATGAATGGTGCATCCCATTTGCTCAGCATGCCGATCTAGATGAGCTTAAATACCCGGTTGTGGCGGTTCAAGAGTATGGTTGGAGCGTATTCCGTCTTGCTGCAATCGCGAACATGACTTTAGAGCAGATGCCAAACGTCGATGTAATTACACAAGCGGAATTGGTGGAGTCTCATTGGAATGGTTCTGCTTGGACTTTGGCTTATACAAAAGATGGTTCTGAACATGCGTTGAACTGCGACTTCTTAGTGAATGCGTGCGGTTTTGAAACCGGAGTCGTGGACGACAAGGTAGGTGTCCGGCGTGAACGTCTTGTTGAGTTTAAGGCAGCATACGTCACTCGTTGGAACGAATGTACTCAACAATGGCCAGAGGTTATTTTCCATGGTCCTCGTGGTACTGATAAGGGCATGGCTCAATTAACACCTTATGGCGATGGTTATTTTCAACTACATGGGATGACCAAAGGTATTACGTTGTTTGACGATGGCTTAGTCGAAAGTTCACAGGCTTCTGCGCAGCCAGAACTACCGACAAGTTTGTTGTCGAAAATACGTCATGGTTGGCGTCAAGAGATACTTGATGAACGTACCGACAATGCGATAGCACACATGGCTCAGTTCATTCCAGATTATCACACGGCAGTAAGAGGTGGTAAGGCGTTATTTGGTGCTCAGCAGATCCCAGGGACAGATCCAGTACTGCGAGCCGCGGACGTCACGTTTGAAGAAAATAACTACGCGCGTATCGAAGTGGTTAAAGCGTCGTCTACATTACTCGCTGCGCAGAAAATGGCGCAATATTGGTTTGATATTGAACCTAGCGATAACGTCGAGCAGCAGCATCCTGTGACTGTCCATTGGACTGATCAAGAAGTAGAGGATTGTGCGATCAAACTGACCTATGAGCGTGGTTATCCGCAAGCATTAGCAGAGCGCTACGGTATGTAACATCCGCGCTTGATACTAAACTACTAGAAGGGCTCAATAACCAAAAAATTGAGCCCACTGACACCATACATCTTGTAGACCTTGTCTATCTCCTCGTGTAAAGCTCACGGATTGTCCCGGTTTTGCCTGAGCCAAGCGCGGCAAATCAATCCTAGCGACGCAGCCAAACTTAGGATACCCCCCAATAGTCTGATGATCATTTAACAAAATGATTGGTTTCCCGTCGTTTGGTATTTGGATAGACCCAAGCGCAATACCCTCAGATAAAATGCCATCGTAAGGAGGAGTGATAGTTTCACCTTCTAGGCGATAACCCATGCGATTCGAGTTTGGCGATATTTCAAATATCGTGGAATAGAAACGGTCGATCGCTTCTTGAGAGAAGTCGTTGTATTGATAACCCTCAATAACGCGAAGCTTGATAGGAAGGTTATAATCAGGCTTAAAACGAAAAGTCATTTGCTTGGACTTTCGGCTAGGGAGTGCGTGTGGGTTGAAACTTAAGATGTCTCCAGCTTTCAATGCCAAGCCATTTTGTTCGATGCCTCCTAAGGATTCTCTTAATACTGTTGATGAACTCCCTAAATGTTTCTCGACATTAAAACCGCCTTTCACGGCTAAGTAAGCTCGAAGACCATTGCGTGGCATTCCAAACTTAAGTGTTTGTCCTTTTTTTAACGAAAAGTCAGACCAATTGGTGAGTGCTATTCCGTCAATAGAAGCGTTTAAATCGCCCCCACAAATAGAAAGGTGACAGTCTTCTAGTGCTTTGAAGCTGGCATTCCCAAGCGTAATTTCAATGACTGAGCAATTTACAGGATTCTTTAATAGATGATTTGCCCAACTGTAAGCGTAATCATCAACCGGACCGCCTTGCGTAATACCAATATGAGCGAGCCCAAAACGACCGAAATCTTGAATCAATGAGAGTGGACCTGGTTTCTCTACGATTAAACCTGAAAAACTCATAATTTGCCCCCTAAATTGATGTATTCCTGTCTTGTGATTGAACCAAAAGTGACCTTGTCACCAACTTCAAAAGGAATAAAAGGAAGCGTATCAGTGAACAACGAGATGGGTGTTCGACCTATGATGTTCCAGCCTCCAGGGCTATCTGAAGGGTAGACAGCGGTTTTACTGTCCGCTATCGCGACGCTGCCGGCTGGAACGTGAGTGCGGGGGGTATTGTGTCGTGGCATGTGTAATGCCTTTGGTAAGTCTGAAAGAAACGCGAAGCCTGGCGCAAAGCCGATTGCTGATACCGTGTAAACCGTTTTGGTATGCAGCTCGATCAATTCAGCCAACGGCAAACCAGCATCGTTGAATCGTTCTAAATCGAGCGCGGTCTCTTCTGAGTAGTAAACCGGAATGGAAATGTAGTTAGGTTGCTTATTATCCATCGAGCGGACATCAAAACGAGTAACGAGTTGGTTCAATTCTTTGAGGATGATGGATTCGTTAATTCTAAAGGGCAGGTAATCGATCAAAATAGTTCGGTATGACGGAACAACATTCATGATTATGAGGTTAAGTTTATCGGCAATCTGATGTGCTAACTCACCAATGTGTTCGACGGTCACCGCTTCATGAAAGCGAATCAGAATACTGCATTCAGAGATAGGAGAGATTGAAAACTGCCCTTGATTCATTAATTTCCTCCGGTGTAGAGACTTTGGCGAATCTTTTTAATCAATGCGATGGATTCGTCATTATCTCCGTGGACACAAATTGTGTCAGCTTCTAACAAAATATATTGACCCGATGCCGTTTTGACTCTTCCTGATTCAGCAAGCATTTTGACTTGTTCTAATATAGCGTGTTCGCTGTTTAAGACCGCATTAGGTTGTGTTCTGGGTGTGAGCATTCCATCATCTTGATACAGACGGTCCGCAAAGGCTTCAAATAACAGAGGTACATCAAAATCATCTGCTATTTCGAGATACTTTTCATTTTCTTGAGAGGCGAGGATCATTAGTGGAACTTTAAAAAGTGCCGCTGCTTTCACTACGGCGAGAAAAACGCCATCGCTTTGCATCATATCGTTATAAAGCGCACCATGGGGTTTGATATATCCTATGTCGGTATACTGCGCTTTGCACAAAGCTTGTAACGCGCCAACTTGATAAATCACCATGTTGGTAATTTCATCATTGGTCATTTTTAAGCTCCGACGACCAAAGCCTTGTAGGTCGGGATAACCAGGATGAGCACCAATTTCAACGTCGTGTTGGTTAGCGAGAGTAACCGTATCGTGCATGACATTAGGATCAGATGCGTGAAATCCACAAGCGATGTTCGCCATGTCAATGTGAGGCATTACGCTCTCATCGGCACCCATTTTCCACGCGCCATAGCTTTCGCCCATGTCGCAATTCAGTGTCAGTTGCTGGTTATTCAATGTCATACGTTTATAAAAGTCCAAAGTGTGCTTTAAAAATGCAGGAAATTACGTTTAAGTTCAGTGACTAACTTCATTCTTCAAGAAGAAGATTATCAAATGAAGTGGTGAAAAGATCGTCGTGTTCTTTGAAATGATCCGAAATTTTAAGAAAATCATGACTAATCAGTCTAATAATTGAGATTTACGGCTTCATTTCAAGATTTGTCGTGTTAGTCTTGGCTCTTCTTTTTTGTGTGATAGTTTGCATAGCAATCCTTTCGTTATTTTGATTGCTTTCTGCGACAGGAATATATATGTCATTACGAGCAAAGCTAATATGGCCGATTCTCGCTTTCATCACGGTCATCTTTGTTACATCTCAAAGTTACACGTCATATAACACTTATCAGTCCGCCAAACATGAATTGGTCGAACAGACCAAAGTTCTGATCAATGATGCTTCTCACTCAATTAAAGATGCGCTTGCAACAAAGAACAAGCCAAAAGCGCAAACCATTTTGGCTGATCTGCTTAAGAAGCCAAACGTATCACGCGTAAAGCTTTACGACAAAGACAATAATCCATTCGCTGTATTTGCTTTGGATGGCTTTGCTGCACCTTCGCCGACAGTTAAAGAGCGAAGTCGTCTGCATGAAGTAGGATACGCACTATCTGCACACTTTCTGTACGTTTTTGAGCCTATTATTCACGAAGGACAAGTCATCGGATCGATTAGGGTGACGTTGTCACGAATTCCATTGTTCGAAGTACGAGATGCATTGCTACAAGACGGTGGTCTGTTCTTAGTCATTCTTTTAGCTGGTGGAGTTATGTTCTACTTTGGGGTTGAACGACGAGTTCTTCGTCCCATAGAGGAAGTCAATCGAGCGTTGCAAGATTTAGCTAACGGGCATCACCTTAGTGGAAGGATTCACCATAAATCAAAAGACGAGGTCGGTGCATTGGTCGCTTCTTTCAACTTTATGGTTGAAAAACAGCAGCGACTTGAAAAGCAGCGCAAACATAGCTTGGAAGTGCTAGAGCGCCGTAAGGTGTTCGCCGAAGAAGTGATTGATTCTATTCAGGATTCGTTAATAGTAACGGACAACTTAGGGAGAGTGATTCATTGTAATACTGCTACGCAACGTATTTTTGAACATACTTACCAAGGGATAGAAACGGCAAACATTTGCGATCTAATCCAGACCAAGACGCCAAACGAGCTTGGACAAATACTAAGCCGAGGGCTTGAATGTGATGATATCCACCTGGAAAGTGGTGAAGGGAAGCAACAGCTAAGTTTAACCAGCCGACGCTTAGCGAAAAACGGCTATATGCTTTTCGTAATTCAGGACATCACAGAGATTGAAGAAGCAATGAATCGCCAAAGAGTAGCAGGTCGTGTATTTGAAAGCAGTCAAGATGGCTTAGTGGTGTTGAACCACCAAGGTATTATTACCATGGTTAATCCAGCAGTGACGAAGCTGGTCGGTGTAGAAGCTGACCAATTAGTGGGTAAGCCGCTCATCAAATCAATTCGCTGGAGAAAGCTACAAGCTATGATGCCGAGCATTCAAGAATCTATTGAAAACTATGGTATGTGGCAAGGAGAAGTGATTGAGAAGAACCATCTAGGTCAACTCGTACCAATGTTTGCAAAGGTTAATTGCATTAACAAGAGCGATGACCAAAACACTTATGACATGGTCATCATTCTAACCGACCTATCAAGTGCAAAAGAGATGGAGCGTTTGGAGTATCTTGCACATCACGACGCCTTAACCGGGTTGGCAAATCGTTCTAAGTTCCACCTAGAGCTCGAAGAATTGGTACAAAGATCAGGCTATTTGCGCGACGAATTCGCGGTACTTTACTTGGATTTAGATGGCTTTAAGAATATCAATGACACTTATGGTCATGATGCAGGTGACGAAGTGCTCAAACAAGTGGCAGACCGGATGGCTGCGGCAACTCGACATAGCGATTTGATTGCTCGTTTATCGGGAGATGAATTTGTCATGTTGGTCAACCCAGCAAATCAGAAGGTCGTAACAAGGATTGCAGAACAGTTACTTGAAACGGTTTGCTCTCCAATTGAATACCGAGGATCCCTGCTTAAAGTTGGCGTGAGCATTGGTGTGAAACTGGTTGGCGTTAACGAGCGTGACGCGACGCGTATTCTTAAGAGTGCCGATACAGCAATGTACCAAGCTAAGAAAGCAGGTAAAGGTCAAGCAATTTTAATGGGTTGCGAATCCCCAGAGACTGTTTAACTGTGGGCTAAAAACCTTTAGACTAGCCCGATTCGCGTCAGAAGGATATATAACATGAAAGTACTTGTTACGGGTGGTATGGGCTACATTGGCAGCCACACTTGTATTCAAATGATCGAAGCTGGTATGACGCCAGTGATCCTTGATAACCTATACAACAGCAAACCTACAGTGCTTGAGCGCATTGAAAAGGTTTGTGGTGCAAGACCTGAGTTTATTGAAGCGGACATCCGCGACAAAGCCGCGCTTGTTGAAGCAATGAGAGCGCACAACATTGAAGCTGTTATTCACTTCGCCGGTTTAAAAGCAGTGGGCGAGTCGGTAGAAAAACCGCTTGAGTACTACGATAACAACGTTAATGGTACGCTAGTGCTTGTTGATGCTATGCGTGAAGCAGGAGTTAAATCCATCGTATTTAGTTCTTCAGCGACAGTATATGGTGATCCTGCATCTGTGCCTATCACTGAAGACTTCCCAACTAGCGCAACTAACCCTTACGGTCGTAGTAAGTTAATGGTTGAAGAGTGTCTAACAGACTTCCAAAAAGCGAACCCAGATTGGAGTATTACGCTTCTCCGCTACTTCAACCCTGTTGGTTCTCATCCAACGGGTGAGCTAGGTGAAGATCCTCAAGGCATCCCAAACAACCTAATGCCTTTTGTCTCGCAAGTCGCAGTAGGTCGTCGTGAGTTTTTATCTGTGTTTGGTAGTGACTACCCAACAAAAGACGGTACTGGTGTGCGTGACTACATCCATGTAATGGATCTATCTGATGGTCATGTAGCCGCTCTTGAAAAAGTTGGCAATAAAGCTGGTCTGCATATTTACAACCTGGGTACCGGTAATGGTTATAGCGTTCTTGAAATGGTTAAAGCATTTGAAAACGCATCTGGCAAAGAAGTGCCGTTTAAGTTAGTTGATCGCCGCCCTGGTGATATCGCGGAATGTTGGGCTGACCCTTCAAAAGCTGCAAACGAACTTGGTTGGAAGGCTGAGCGGACGTTAGAAGAAATGACAGGTGATACTTGGCGTTGGCAGGCAAATAACCCTCAAGGTTACCCTGACGCTTAAAAAATCAAGTTTTACATATTAATAACATAAAGGCGCACTTCTGCGCCTTTTTTGATCTAAATCGGAAAAATTCGTAAATTACTGGTTAAAAGGTAGCTTAGATAAATAGAACTGCTAAACTATGTCCGACTCTTAATTTAGGTCGTAAATTTTCTTAAGACTATCGGGGTAGTTCATGGAACTTGGTCTAATCATCGCTTTCATCGTGGCAGCAGCAATCATGGTGAAAAAAGAGATGGCAAAGCAGTAAGTTTTCATTTTTCATTCTTTTCTTAACATTTTTGAAATGAAAACGCGTAAAAAAGTCAGCATATTGCTGGCTTTTTTGTTTTTGTAGCGCAAGTTCTTCGTTTATGACTCATTTATCACTCATTTTCGCGATGTCGCTGCAGATAGTTAGCTTTGCTTGAAAGTGGAAAAACAAAAAAGCACCCAACTAAGCGGGTGCTTTACGAACAGTTTTATAAATTGATGTCGCTTAGAATTGGTAATCTACAGAAATTGCCCAGTTACGACCCGGTAAGCTATGGAAGTCTTTGTTGTCCGTACTTTCGAGACCGCGAACATCTTGGTATGTCCAGTATTTCTTATCAAATGCATTGAACAAGCCTGCTGTCAGCGTTAGGTCTTTGATAGGCATGTAATATGCGGTTAAGTCCATTACACCGTAACCTGCCGAATCAATTTGGTCATCACTAGACCAGTCGTCTTTCTTAGCTGCAAGCTTAAGAGACGCAAGACCACCAAAATGATGCTCGACGTTGTCGTAACCTAAACCAAGTACAGAAGACAAAGGAGCGACACTATCTAGTGCTTTACCTGTTGTTTTATCTTCACCATCTAGGTATGTCACAGATACTTTCGTGTACATACCTTTAGGGGCGTCAAAAGCTTCATCTAGCAAAAGTGTAGAACTAAATTCAACACCAGAAATATCGACTTCATCTCGGTTTACGATCGTGAATCGGTCTTTATTTGGATCGATTTTTGGTAGTTCTTCTGAGTCGATAAAGTCTTTGTACTGAGTGATAAAGCCTGTAAGTTCAAACTGCGCAAAGTCGTTTTGACCACGGAAGCCAATTTCGTAAGAAAGGCTTTTCTCGGCTTCTAAATCTGGGTTAGGAACGAATTCAGCACCAGTGTCGTATTCATAGTAAAGCTGCTCAACTGTAGGTGCCTTAAAGCCCTGACTGATTTGGGCAAAAGTACTTAGTTTGTCGTTAAGGTGGTAAACCGCGCCCAGTTTCCCAGTAAATGCGTCATTACTGTTCTTACCTCGTTCGGTAGTAAAGCCTGCGTCAGATGTTGGATCCGCTTCAAATGAATCGTAACGGATGCCCGCATTTAGTACTAGTGTATCGTTAAGTAAGAATGCATTGTCTTGAAGGAAAATACCCCATTCGGTGACGGTGGCATCAGGGATTGTCGTTGAGCCAGGTTTACTAGTCCCATTGTCGTGGTAAATATCCACATTCGTTAGACTAAAATCTGTCACCACAGAATTTAGACCGTAGGTCAGTTCGTGAATTGCATTTCCGGTTGTGATTACCTTGTCGAACTGAGCATCAAACTGAAGTGACTCGTCTTCAGCTTGACGTAGGCGAGTGCGATCCCCGTTATAGCCAATGTAACCTAAATGGTCAGTGACATTAGCGAAGTTAGAGTTTTCGCTCTCTGTGACCTGATAATTAAGGTCTAATTTCATTGAGTCGAAAGCTGCATTTGCTTTAGTGAGTTCGTAGTTTACGCCATAACGCGTACGTGTCATTTCATCACTAGCTTTTGCGTTAGCATAAGTAACGCCAGGTCTTGGACCAAAATTAAGTGTGTAGTTGCCACGACGATCGTTTTCATCGTAGTTGTAGTTATAGCGTTCGAAGACAAAGCCGAGTTTGTTGACATCGTTAATGTTGTAATAAGCTTTTGCCAAAATGTTATTTAGATCTTTGTCTGCTGGGTTCTCAAGACCACGTGCTGAACCATCAATGTCGGAACCATCACCGTAGGTTTCAAGCTCGCTGCCGGTAGAGTAAGTTCCCATCAATAGTGTTTCAAACTTGCCACGGCGCATTGCCCAAGTTAACGTGTTCTTGAATTGTTCGTCTGCAGAGAAGTAGCTCGATTTAATGCCAAAACGAGTCTCGTCACCGTCAGTTTTTAGAACGTCTGAAGGATCTTTTGTCTTAAGAACAACAACGCCACCCATTGCATCAGAGCCATATAGGGTAGAGGATGGACCCTTGTTAATCTCTATACTGGTCAGTGTGTCGAGTTCAATCGCGTTCGGATAAATTGCTTGAACCGCACCGCCACCTGGATTGAAAGGAGTAGCTTGCTGAACGCCATCAATCACAACTTTCACGCGGTCGCCTTCCATGCCGCGAATGTTAAAGCCCGAAATGCCAAAACGACCGGAAGTCGTTGCTTCCACTCCAGGGGTATATTGAACGGCATCATAAAGGTTCTTTGAAAGTGTGCGGTCAATATCTTTTGACGATACGGTCTCAACTGAAGCTGAAACATCATTAACGTTTTGTTCGGTACGAGTTGCAGAGACGACAACTTCATTGAAAGTTGAGCTTTCTTCTGCGTATGCACCTTGTGATAGGGCAATGAGAATAGAGGCTGACAAAATTGATTTTTTATACATTGGCTTCAATACCTTAAATCCATAATAGGCAATAACAACGTGCGGTATCTTAGTTTATACAAATGGTAATTACTATCATTACTATTGTTATTTAGTGTTATTTTTGTCAATGGAAATTTGTGCTATGCGCAACCTAGTCTTTATTTATCAATCTGTTATATTGTTTAAAGTCATTTTCTAGTATAAATTTTTAAATACCACTACTGTGATTTAAATCACGCAAATAGGGAGCTATAGTGCAGAGCCCAATCACTTTAGAAGCACTTCATATCTTGGATGCTATTGATAGAAGAGGAAGTTTTGCTGCTGCTGCGAACGAATTAGATCGCGCGCCTTCTTCGCTTAGCTATCAAATTCAGAAACTGGAACAAGATCTCGATATCATCATTTTCGATCGTTCAGGTCACAAAGCACATTTCACAGAAGCCGGGAAGTTAATTCTTGAGCGTGGTAGGGCAATTCTGCAAGCTAGTGAGAAGCTTGTTAATGATGCAACGCTCCTGGCCAATGGTTGGGAACTTGATATTACGGTGGCTTTTGATGGAATTATTCCTATTTCAAATTTCTTCCCAATGGTAGATGCGCTATCTAACGTGAGTAGTACAAGGGTGAGGTTACAAGAAGAGATTCTTGCGGGAAGTTGGGAGTCGCTAAATACCGGAAGGGCAGACTTATTGATATGTCCGGCTCTCGATACACTTCCGCAAGATGTTAAGTCCGAAAAAATTGGTAAAATGAGTATGGTTTGGGTCGCCGCTTCTGATCATTATGTGCATAAGCGAAGTGGGGAGTTTGATGACAATGCCCGAGAAAAATATCGCGTTATTGCGATTGCTGATACGGCAAGAGAGCAGCCAGCGCTATCAATCAATGTAATGCAAAAACAGCCAAGACTCACAGTGACCAATTTCCCTGCCAAAGTTGAAGCACTAACTTCCGGGTTAGGTATTGGGACGCTACCAAGTCAAATCGCGGAACCTTTAATTGAGAGTGGCGTTCTTAAACGCATTGAAGGTACGGAAGAACAGCCAATTGATATTATTTTAGCGTGGCGCAGAAATACGATGGGCGAAGCCAAATCTTGGTGCGTACAATACCTTAAGAAAAATTGGCGTCTCAAATAAAAAAATCCCAGCATATGATGCTGGGATTTTTCGTTAAGAAGTGTGTTGATAACTAAAATTCGTACTTCGCTGTAATAGCCCAGTTACGACCGGCTTGTGTTAGGTCTTTATTCTCAGTTTTCATTCCGCTTACATCATTCCAACTGTAGTATTCTTCGTCTGCCACATTAAATACTCCCGCTCGCAGGGTGAGATCTTTAATTGGCTTGTAGTATGCAGTTACGTCAACAACAGTTGCTGAAGAAATTGGTAGGATGTCATCACCATTGATATCACTGCTGTCTTTCGACGCAGTGTAGTTAACCGTTAGTGAAGAACCCCAGTTTTGTTCAGAGTCGTAGTTGAAGCCAGCAACTAGATTCCATGGGTTAACACTGTTTAATGGATCGTTGTTTCCGTCTTCACCTTCAGTATAGGCTGCAGCAACTCGAGAACTAAAGCCTTTTACTGGCATGAATTTATCCCAAGACAGTTGGTTGGAAAATTCAATACCTTTGATTGTTGCTTTACCAATGTTCACGGATTGGTAAACCGCAGGGTCGATACCTGGAATGAAGCTGCCTGAAACTTGTTGTCGCTCGATAAAGTTATCGTAGTCACTGTAGAATACCGCGACTTCACTGCTTGAAATATCGTTGTTGTGGCGCCAGCCAAACTCGTAAGAAATGCTTTCTTCTGCTTTCAAGTCTGGGTTTGGTTTGTTTATGTAACCGTGCATCGGGTTACCAAACGAGTAATACAGCTCTTGAAAATCAGGTGCGCGGAAACCTTGGCTTATCTGGGCAAACAAACGGTGTTGTTCGTTTAGTTTGTAGATCGTGCCTAAACGAGCAGTAAACGCGGAGTCAGAGAACTTTTTGTATTCGTTATCAGGGTTACCACTTGGGTTGTCGCTAGCGTTGCCAGGATCGGTTTCGAATGAGTCGTAACGAACACCAGGAGTGATGATGAAGTTGCCGACGGTAATCTCGTCTTGTAGGAAGACTCCGTAACGACGTTCACTTGCCGATGGGATGTAGAAGATCTCTTTATCCGTCCCAGCGCTATTGAACTCTTTGTTTATGTTCTTAATGTCTTTATCTAAGTAAGACGCACCATAAACGATGTAATGTTCAGTGCTACCAAGCGTTAGGTACTTATCTAACTGCACGTCGAACTGGAAGCCTTCATCGCTGTAGGTGTAATCTTTGCGTTGATTGTTCAAGCCTTTGACACGATGTGTTATGCCAGTTTCGTCTTTACTTAAGTAATCTAGTTGCCACGTTAATGTGTCAGCAATTGATGCTTGAGCATCCCAAATATGCTTAATACCGACTTGATATTGTTCAGTTGTATCTTCGCTTCGTCCATCCGTGTAGCCATCATATGATTGAATGCCATCACCTTCATTGCGAATGTAGTTACCGCTAAATTCAAGTCTATGTGCTTCGTTTAACTGATATTGTAATTTCACTAAAAGGTTATTGGCAGAGGTATCGGCATCCGCTAAATCACCAAAGTTATCAAGCTCGCTACCATCACGGCGAGTGTAAGCAACTAAAGACTCAAGGTCCCCGGTTTTGTTTGCAAGTGCTACCGATTCGCTGAATGTATTGTCTTCTGAAGAGTAATTAAATTTCGCATGACCACCAAAATCACGACCCTTTAAGAAGTCCGAAGGGTCTTTCGTTTCGAAAGCTACAATGCCACCAATTGCGTCAGAACCATGCAAAGATGATGCTGCACCTTTTACGATTTCCACTGCTTTAACAAGATCGGTGTCAACTTCAACACGAGAAGAGTTAATAAAGTTATTGCCTGAATCGAACTGGTTACCTTGAGCAACACCATCAACTAGAACTTTAATTCGGTTGCCTTCGATACCACGAATGTTGATACTTTGAACACCTTGTCGGGCATTCGTCTCGACGGTAACTCCTGGCGTGTATTTAAATAGATCATCAAGACCGGTAATCATGCCATCTTCGATGTCTTGGTCTGTGACGACTGCAACTGACGCTGCAGTATCCTCGAGTTGGCTATTTGTACGTGTCGCAGTAACAACGACTTCGTTAAAAGTTGAGTGTTCTTCTGCTTGTGCACCGTGAGCTAGAGCTAATAAAATTGATGCTGACAGAATTGATTTTTTATACATTGGTTCTAACACCTTATATCCATGATAGGCAATAACAACGGGCGATATATTATTTCACGCAAATGATAATTACTATCATTATTGTTATCACTAAAGTGGTGGTTAGGTATGTAAGAGAAATGACCTTTTTGTATTTAGCACATAAAATTCAACAAGATAGCTTTTTATGACATAAGCTCGACGATAAGTTCTATAAAATTAGCAAATGAGATGTCGGTCACGTAAATTGCAGTTTGATGAAAAAGTAGGCATGTGCCAGTGTGATTTATTGGTGTTTACGTATTGTTGTGGTGTATGGGTTATGGCGGTAGTTATGCATGATTTGCGATTGGTTTATTATTTTATGAAATGTTTACTCAGGTTATCCAACAAAGTCTGAAGTTAGGAGAATAGGTAGGGCTGAAAACTTACAGCCCAAATCTTTGCTTTATCAGATATCATTTTCGTTTGAGTGGTAACACCATATCTGCAGTGCCATCTGCAAATTGTACGTCCAACTCAAATCCTAAACTTTGTGCGAGTGACAGCATGCCTCGATTGGTTGGCATTGTCATTCCGGAAATCTGCTTGGTGCCTTTTGCTTGGCAGTAACTAATGATTTTTTGCATCAGTACTTTGCCCAGACCTTTACCTTTTAAATCTGATCGGACCAAAATCGCAAACTCTGCATCACTATTATCCGGTGTTATAAGAGCACGAGATACACCAATAATGGAAGGTCCATTGTCATCAAAGGCAACAGCAACAAATGCCATTTCACGGTCGTAATCAATTTGGGTTAAATTTGCGAGTGCCTCATGATTGAACTCCCCAACATCGGAGAAAAACCGATTGTAGAGATCTTCTTTAGATACGCTATTTATAAATTGAGCGTGAATTGGCTCATCCTCAGGAAGAATTGGGCGCAACAGAATAGGTTGCCCGTCACGTAATGTCACTGTCTCAACAAACTCTGCGGGGAAAGGACGAATAGCTAAGCGTTCCTGCGCATCTCCTTGATACTTTTTGAGTGTCACGTCTGCGTCGATTATGGTTAATTCACTACCTGACACCAATACTGGATGTATATCCAGGCTTTCTATTTCTGGTAGTTCAACCGCCATTTGAGATATGCGAACCAGAAACTTTGACAGTTCGTTCACATCAATCGCGTCTTTATGCTTTTGCAAGCGAACTTTCCCTGATTTCAACGCAATTACCACTAAATAACGAGCTAGGTTCATATTCAGTGGTGGCAATGCCGCAACCGCATCTTGAGTGATGTTCCAATCTGAGCCTCCTTGCCCGAGCAAAATCACTGGACCGAATACTTTATCAACCGCGATGCTAATTCTGAGCTCCTCAGCGCTACCTAGTTTCGCCATTCCTTGGACCAGCAACCCTTGTAGGTTCGCCGCTGGATAGCTCAGCTTTGCGGTGTCGAGAATGGCTTGCGCGGCGCTAGATACCTCTTGGCTATTACGCAAATTGAGTGCAACACCATGTACATCAGACTTATGAGGAATATCGGGAGAGCGAAGCTTTACCGCGACCGGGTAGCCAATATTTTCCGCCATATGGACCGCTTCAGTAACTTCGGAAGCGATCCAAGTCGGAAGAATATTAAAGCCAAACTGTTCAAACAAAGGGCTGGTTTGATGCGTATCCAGCATTACTGTTTTTTTGTCTAGTAATTGTTCGTTTACCCATTCACGAGCTGAACTCACGCTACCGGAGTGTAAAGGTTCAGCGGTTGTTGGAGTTTCCATCAATTGTTTTTGATTTCGTCGGTATTCGACCAAATGCATGTAAGCAACGACAGCACTTTCAGGTGTTCTATAAGTTGGAATGCCCGCACGTGTAAAGGTTAGCCGAGCCTCTCTTGATGTCTGCTCACCAGACCAATTGGTTAATATATTGAAATGCTTATGTCGGGGATGAGCTTGAATTGCTTCAATCACAGCGTTCGCGGTTTCTAATGAATCCGACACCGCTGAAGGGCTATGCATTATTAAGATGGCATCAGCGCAGTCTCCGTTCATCAGCGCGTTTATGGTATCGACATAACGTTTCTTTGTTGCATCTCCTGCAAGATCAATAGGGTTAACACCACGCCAACTAACAGGCAATGCGGACTTTAGTTGTTGGACAGACTCTTCATTTAATGTTGCGAGCTTGCCGCCTCTTTCAAATAGAGTATCGACGGCCATGATTGCAGGACCGCCGCCATTGGTTACGATAGCTAGGCGTTCGCCTCGAAGCGGAACCGAATGTGTCAACGTTTCTACTGCCGCAAATAACTCGTGCGTATTACCCACACGCAGCATACCCGTTCTTCTTATCGCAGAATCGTAGATAACATCCAATGAATCAGTGTTGCCATCGCTAAATGGGCGAGCTTGTGATGATCTACCTGCTTTGAGAACCAAGATACGACGGTTTCGTGACGCTGCACGTGCTGCCGACATAAAGCGTCGAGCATCTTTAATTGAATCAACATAGAGAAGAATGGCTTCGGTCTTTGCATCCATGCTCAAATAATCAAGCAGTTCTGCAAAGTCGATGTCTTGCCCTTGACCGATTGAGATAAAAGAAGAAAAACCAATATTCTTGTCGTTTGCCCAATCAAGAACCGTGGTACACACTGCAGCGGATTGAGAGATGAACGCAATTTTACCCGGTTGCGCTGCCACGGGAGAAAAGGAGCAGTTGAAGTTATGCCAAGGAAGAATTATCCCGAGGCTATTTGGTCCTAAGACTCTTATGTTTAGATCAGAGAAATCGATACTTTCAACGTCATCTGAAATGACGATGGCAAACTCCGTGCCGCGCTGATCTAATTCAACAAGCAGTTGTTTATTGCGTGACACATTGGTACAAAGAATGGCGATATCTGGGGTATAGGGCAGGGAGGCGACGTTAGGGTATGCGATAACACCAGATACAGACTTATATTTCGGTGTCACGGGCATGATTGCACCACCGAACCCGCTTTGAAGAAGATTCCGCATTACTATTTGCCCTGCGCGTAACTCTTTTTGAGAGGCGCCGATTACCGCAACAGAATTAGGTTTGAAGAGTTTTTGTAATTTATTCATTCTTTCTCCTTGGCCTCTTACGCCTAGAACGGTTGGTCACTCCTCATACAATCATAAACGAATAAGCATCTCTTTAAATATGGACAAAGCAGACATTGGCTCAAAAGTGAGCCAAGCGTACAGAGTTTGTGTCACTCATCACATGAAAATCACAGTTTATTGTGTTTGGTGCTTGATAAAATGACCTGCTATCGGCATGATTTATCGTAATATTTATTTAGAGCGTTTGTTACTCCATGAAAAAAATCGCAATCATCGGCTTATCAGTACTGCTTTCTGCTTGTGCTTCGGAAACTTACATCACAGATGTAACCTCAGAAAGCTACCGTGAGGACTACCAAACTCCTTCAGTTTCAAAACCTATTATGTCGTCTGAAAGCGCTGTAGTAGAGAAAGACGTAGAACCAACAGTTGTTAAAATGACTGCGAAGCCTGAAGAGAAAAAGGTAGTTAAGCTGACACCGAAAGAGCAGGTAAAACCAGTTAAGATCGTTCCGCCAAGCAAGAAACAAGCGGGTATCCAGCGTTTTGGTTATACCATTCAAGTTGTCGCGGTTGGAAGCCAAGCTAAAGTGGATCAGTTCGCTCGCCAGCTTCCTCAAAATGGTCAGCCAATTTGGGAAAACTACAAAGTAGTGAACGGTACTAAGTGGTTCTCGGTACTTTACGGTGACTACGCAACAAGTGCAGAAGCAAAGCAGGCAATTTCTTCTCTGCCTGGTCATTTTCAACAGCTTAAGCCATTTGTGAAGAGTATCGATGCCATTAAGAACTCGGCATATCCTACGCTTAATAAGCTAAATTAATTTACGAAGAGAAGGGAGCGAAATGCTCCCTTCTTTTTTGGTCAAATCCTATTCGAACAGCATTCCTCACAGTAAAATAACTGTACGTTACTACTCAAAGGTTTATCATACTGAATAGTATCTTTTGGAGATCACGGAAAGATTGATTCATGATTAAAAATATCCTTTTACTATGCGGTGGCGGCTCTTCTGAGCACGAAATTTCACTGTTATCTGCTAATTTTGTTGAGCAGCAGCTAAACCTCATCGAAAACGTGAACGTTACGCGTGTAGAAATTAAAAATGAAGGTTGGGTGACTAACCAAGGTGAGTTGGTTTACTTAGATCTCAACACCAAAAAATTGTGTTCTGACAACTTAAGCTTAGAAGTCGATTTCATTGTCCCTTGTATCCATGGTTTTCCTGGCGAAACCGGTGATATCCAGTCTATGTTCGAAATCGCAGGCATTCCATATTTAGGTTGTGGACCAGAAGCAAGCAGTAACAGCTTCAACAAAATTACTTCGAAACTATGGTACGACGCGATTGGCATCCCAAATACACCTTACTTATTCTTGACTCGTAACGACGAGCAAGCTCATGCGCAAGCATTACAAGCGTTTGATAAATGGGGTAAAGTTTTTGTCAAAGCTGCACGACAAGGTTCATCTGTCGGCTGTTACAGTGTCACTGAAAGGGATGGTGTAATTCAAGCCGTTAACGATGCATTTGGCTACTCTGAGCAAGTTTTAGTTGAAAAGTCTGTGAAGCCGCGTGAGCTAGAAGTCGCAGCGTACGAAATGAATGGTCAACTGTTCATTACTAAGCCCGGAGAGGTCATTGCTCCAGATGGCGCGTTTTATTCTTATGATGAGAAGTACAGCAGCTCAAGCCACTCTTTGACAGAGGTTGAAGCAAAGAACTTAACAGCAGAACAAGTTGAAGCGATTCAAATTGCTTCTGAAACCGTCTTTAAACAGATGAATCTGCGTCACTTATCTCGCATTGACTTCTTCTTAACAGAAGATGATGAGATTTATCTGAATGAAGTCAACACCTTCCCAGGTATGACTCCAATCTCTATGTTCCCTAAAATGCTGCAGAACAACGGTCACAAGTTCCACGAGTTTTTAGCAGATTGTATTAATACTGCAATCTAAATAACGTTACCGTCGTTTGTTTTGTGGTAGAAATAGGCATAACTGAGCGATATAACAACATTAATGTTTGATTATTGCTCAGTTGTAATTATGATTGTAAAAAAGCACTAAATAGATGGCTCAGTGGTATGGCAATTTCAAATTATAGAGGTTTTAACCTGCAATCAGGCGGACCTGATGGTAGCGTTTGGAAGGTAAAAATCAAAAACCACGTTTTACAAGGCAGTTTGACGGCGGTAAAAAAGAGCATAGATTGGTGGTGCGATACCGCGTCTATTATTGATCCAAAAGAGTTTGCAACTTTAGGTCAACGCGCACAAAGCACTAACAGTCCACAAACTGAAATATTTAACGGCTACACGATAAAGAACGACACTGGCGAGCCAAACGCTTGGTATTGTATGTTCAATGGCAAACTAATCAAAGGCGGCAAAGCTGCGATTCAGCGCCATATCGAAGCGTATTTAGTTGCAAAACAGAAAGCGCTACAAGCTCAACAACAAAAGAAATAAGAATATGACACTCGTATATTCAACAGAAACTGGTCGAATCAAACCTGAAGAAGAGAAGATCGAACGTCCTAAAGGTGATGGTATTGTTCGCATTCAACGCCAAACTAAAGGTCGTAAAGGCAAAGGCGTTTGTATCGTAACTGGTTTAGATTTGGATGACGCGCCATTAAAGCTACTGGCAGCTGAACTGAAAAAAGTTTGCGGCTGTGGTGGCTCAGTGAAAGATGGAAGCATTGAAATTCAAGGAGATGCGCGTGATAAGATTAAAGCGTACCTTGAAAAGAAAGGCATGACAGTCAAGTTAGCCGGCGGTTAATAGTAAAAAAGAAGCCCTTTGAGGGCTTCTTTTTTTTAATATCCAGTAATGTATTGGGAATATCGTTTTTTCCCGGAGTGTAAAGCCAAGAGTCAACAGAAAGAGTAGGAGGTCGGTATCTTGAGTTTCTGCATATTGGTAAAGCGGCGTTCTTTTAAGTACAGTAAGCACCCATGGGTGAATGAAGAACACGCCAAAACTTGTTTTTGCCAACAGAGATAACAAGTGTGATTTGAACTGAAAGGCTTCGAAGAAGTAAAATAACGCGATCACGAGACATAGTTTTTGTAAGAACATTGTATCAACCCCGCCATAAACCAGCATTTCCTTAATGTAATTTCCTCGATGACCAACAGATGCTTCATAAATACATAAGCAGAGCACTATTATTCCTAAAATCAGGAGCTTAGATTTAGCATTTACTAGCAATGAACTTCTATGTTGAGAAACACTACAACCAATGAGATAGATTGGCGTGAAATAAATAAACATTTGAAGTGGGTTCGTGTTTTCGTATGAACGATGAATAAACAGAGACGCTAAACATAGTAAAACGAGTATCGATACTTGCTGGTACGCTTTAAGTCTGAGGAACTTAGTATGTAAAGGCGCAGACGCAAATAGCAATACAGCAAAAGGAATGTACCAGTAAGCCGTTAACATACGTCCTGTCAAAATGTACTTAACTGCGGTTGCGAACACAGAATCGTCAGAACTGAAGAGCATCCGTGAATCAATTTCTACGCCAGGTTCGAAATATCCTGTTTTTGTAGCGAACAATAACATGGTCGCTAGAGAGCCCAAGAATAAATAAGGCAAAACAACTGCCTTGAACTTATTCAAATAAAAGTCAGTTGTTTTTGTCCCACGTTGGTAAAAGACATGATGAAACATGTATCCCGAAATAAATACAAACAAGGAAGTTGAGCCATAGAAAAAGCTCTGAAAAGCCAACCAAGGTCCAGAAGTAGTGCTCATGCCATAATGAAAGCAATGTACTGCGACAATACAAATAATGGCGAACCCTCGATAGTTTTCGATAGATTGTAAATGCTGACGCATAATGTTCCCGCGTGATTATACTTAAAAGCGCAAACTAACACTGTCAGCCAAACGATTGTACTAGATGGATGCAATCTCAGTAGATAATCAATATTGAATACTGACTAGAACTCATACTTTTCTAAAAATCAAAGAGTGTGCTAATAGCAGAGCAAGCAATCGCAGATTGATAGATCCATATTAGCTATTTTATGGTAAATCGCGGTTATGTTTAATGACACTCATAAAAAGCCTCATATTTTAAAATCTGAGAGGGATAGGAGCCCAAACGAAGAAAGAATTGGCGTACGTTGATATTCCATTTAACATAACACATATAATGCGCACTGAATTTGTAGGCGCAAAGTTGTAATGTCACTATTTACCAAAGTTAAAATGTCTCTTTAGTTCGTAGTCACTAAGCTTTGCTTACAACCAGCTAAGGATGCGTTTAAGATGCTAGTTACTATGAATGATTTTGATATCAATCGTTTTAAAGTAATCCAAGATGTTTGCGATCGTAGGAGTCGACGCGGCAGACATCCCTGATTTGAGTGTTTGCCAAGTTCAGAGGCTTACGAATCGCCTGAGAGAATTCGGTGCTGTAGGATTAACTCACCAAGCTTGAGGTAAGCCAAGTAATAACCGCTATCCCAGTGACTACCGAGACACAGTTTTAAAACTGATTCGTGATCACTTAAACACTTGCCAGAGAAAAACTAACGGAGTTACATAGTCTTCCAGTATCTAACGAGACCTTACGAAGTTGGATGATTGCAGATGGTTTATGGACACCGCATTCGCAACGCAAGCCTAAAGTTTACCAACCTCGCTACCGACGTGATTGTTTAGGCGAGCTCGTTCAAATTGATGGCTCTCACCACGATTGGTTTGAAGGATGCGCTGATAAATGTTGATTACTGGTCTTCATCGATGATGCGACTGGCCGTCTGATGAACTTAAGGTTCAGCGAAACCGAATCGGTCTTTGATTACGTGCTAACAACGAGACAATATCTTAATAAACACGACAAACCCGTAGCGTTCTACAGCGATAAGCATTCGATTTTTCGGGGGAATCAGGAAAAGTGAAAAAACCTTTTAAGTTCCCCGTTAGATAACATCTCAAAATCAAGTTAATAAATTAAATTTTGGGCGGTCTTGCCGGAGTCGCTATTCCAGTGAGATGATTGAAAACGACGAGATTCTTATCTCGTAAAAAAGCCCCGAGCGGCAACTCAGGGCTTTCATTTTTCACAATAAGGAGAACTTATGGATCCGGATACGCTCCAAGGTGTTGCAGCTATTATTGGTTCACTAGGAACACTAATCCTTGCGCTTAAGAGCAAGCGCTAAACCTCCAAACCTTTGAGGTGATCACACTCACTTCAGAGGTTGTGGACCAAAAAAGTCCAAATTCAAATCAAGTGTAAGTAAGCTTACATATCAAGTCAACAACACTTAACGTTGAAGCCTTGTGTGAACGTACCAAAGATGTTCCGCTTCTTCACCCTCAGACGTTTCGCTTATTCGAGCTGCGGCGAACGGTATCACTCAACATAAACACCGGATATAAGAGTGTTAAAGTGACTACCTTACTGCGTATAGAGTTTCTAAATAGTCCATCTAACTTCCAACCTTGGCTCTCTAAAAGTGCACTATATGGCTTGCCAAGACTACTCTTGTATTTATAATCGTTAGTTGACTCAAACTCTGATTCGAAAGTGAATCGCAAATGAACAGGAAGCCAGCCGAAGTCAATCAACCTGCCAAATGTATTGGCTCCCTGCCCGTTGTTGGAATCCTCTTTGACACTGAGCGAAAAGACTAAGCAACCAATTGAAGCTGACTCCCTACCCATCTAACGCACTGTTAACAAAGGTACGTTTAGGATTACTGCTCCTTACTATTCCTTACATACATCAATAAGTCTCTCCTATATATTCTTTCGCAGCTCTAAATAAAACAATATAAATAAGACAAGACAGGTAGGAGAACCATCGTATGGTTATTTTCACAGCGGATTCGCTAGCATTGATGCTGGATTTATTAAAACAGGCAGATTTCAAAACCAACCATTTCTATTTTAACAATGGTCATCAGCAAGATCAGGTTGTTGGGTTAGACATCCAATATGAGGACTTTGAATGCAATGGCTCTTTTCAGCGCTTAGAGACCCGTTATCGCTTAAAGCTAACTAATGGTGAACGAGTTGAATTTTGGTTCAACCGTGGTCAAATGAAGATCAACACGATTAAAGCATCACAACCAATGACTGACATTGGTACCCCAACTCAAATTTCGCAATACAACTTCTAACTTTCTCTCTGCTTCATGCAAAAAAGCCGAACCCCATCGCCAAGGGTTCGGCTTTTTAATAGGCTTCTCACTGATCATTGGTACGTAAAACTTAACTTTCTTGAAGCCTGTCTAGGTCAATAGACATGACAAAGGTAGCGAGTCGATTGCCAGTATGTAAATCATCATTAGTGTAGGTCTGAAGCTCGTCGCAAGGTTTAAGTTTTTGGCTTAATGTTTGTACATGATGCTTAGACGGGTAATACATTCCTTTCTCGAAATAATGTAATTCAAACTTCTTAGTCTCGTTTCTTCCTGGTTCTTTTTTTCACTGCTCCGTGTGACCATTTAGAGATGGTAGTAGCCTACTACGGCGATTTGAACGAGAACGTGAATCTACACTTGGCTCTGTTCCAGTCTTTCGCTGTGACGCGGTAACTACTTAGTAAAACGCTTACCCCTCCATAGACACGCATAGATGTAACTTGAAGATCATTTACATTGATTCTACTGCTTTAGATTTTATTTCTTCATACCCCTAATCCGATTGTTTTTTGATGTCGCCTTATTTCAAGGCGGGAATTTGTGTCTCGACCAAATTTTGTTCGCAAGCGCCTACTGTTCTCTAATCGACCGGTATTCAAAAGCTAATCTCTGCAAATTTGTTGTGACGCTGTCTCTTTTAGATTTTTACAGCATAAATCACTACCCAAATTATTCACAAATAATTGGTCTGTAATTAAATTACACAATGGTTGTTTGGTATTGTTCGTCGTGGGGAATTATTCTTTCGTAACTCATTGAAATACAAACTATTTGCTTTATTTTTATGTAATTGCTATACATTTACCCCAACCTGGGCGCGTGATGGTTAATATAAATTAGTAAAATTTTACCAACTCATTACTCTAGTGGTAACAGTTGTTTTGCGCTTGTTTTTAGTGACGTGGTAACGTCTAATCTTAATTGATTGGCGGGACTATTGCTGCGGGAGGATTTGATTTTCGATAGATACAAAAAAGCAGGGTCATTGCCCTGCTCTTTGGAATTTTCTTAGCTTTGTTGCTTTGCTGCGTATTCGGCTCGAATCTGCTCTGCAACAATCTTGATTGCTTCTGCTGTGCTCGTCCCTTTCGTCATCAATTCTTGGATGCGCTCAACAGCTTGTTGTTGTTCTTCGTGGGACAGAGGTGGTAAATCGTCAAACATAAAAAAGCTCCTCATTGTGAGGAGCTGACTATAACGATTCACTTAGTAGGTCGCAAGGAAATTAATTGAAGCCCCCATTGCGTCTTCGTTAGTGTACTGTGCGGCGATATCTACTTCGATTAGATTTAACGGTGACAGTCCGATACCTGCAGTAATTGTGCCTTCGTCATCTGAACGCGCTAGGTTTTTCATGTAACCGCCACGCAGAGCTAGTTGACGCAGTACATCGATTTCGAAACCGGCACGAATCATTTGAGTGTTGTCATCGAACGTAGAGAACTTTTTCTCTTCATTCAAATCGTAGTCAACGCTGAAGCTAAAGTAGTCCGCTACGTAGCCTGCACCCACAGTGTAAAGCGGACGCATGCTGTACTCATATGAATTGATGTTGTAATTATTCCCGCCCTGAGTGAACGTAAACGCTTTTGTTTTCACATCACGACCAATCAAGTTTTTAGCTGAAATACCTAATCGGTAAGGACCGAAGAACCACAATGCACCGGCATCTAGGTTAAACATGGTTTCTGCGGTTTCATTTTCGCGAAGATCTTTGGTATCGAAAGACGCAAAACTTGTAGCGTATGAGTAAGTGTATATACGCTGCAGTTTTGGAGTTATACCAAAGGACAAGTGTTGATTCATGAAGTTAGCGTATTTCGCTAAAGAGATCCCCGCCTCTGCTACACCGATTGAAACGCCTCGAACATAGTTTTTGTCGATGTCCGTAACGTCGTTAACTTCCGGTTGAACAAAGGATTCTGTGTAGAGCTTTCCGTAAGCGGTCGCAGATAGGAATTTGTTAGGGATACCAACAGCAACAACACCACCGATATCGAAATCCATTTTTTGACCGTTGATGCCATTCAGACCTTTTGCGATCTCTGCTGGATCTGTGAGTTTGCCGATTCTTTCGATTTCATCAATCAGACCGTTTTGGTCGTTATAATTGATACCGAAACTTGGCACGATCATGCCTGCATCATCGTTACGACGATAGATTGCGGTCAGTGCTGGGTTAAAGAATGGCGCGGTTAGGTAAGAGGCAGATACAGTGCCCACTCCACCCATCGCATCACTGCGTGCTTCAATTGCGTAAGTTGCAGCAGAAGCAGCGCCGGAGAACAGCGCTGCAGTCATGGTGGTGGCTAAAATTTTGAATTGTGTCTTCATACTACACTTGTGTTTTCGTTCTTCCTGAACTTATATCGGCACAAATGTAATTTCTTTAGCTATTCTTCGAGAGAAACATCATAGGTTCGGCTAATAGTTTGAGCTTGCTCAACAATAATGTCACCTTGCCAACGACGACTGTTGATACTTACAGCTAAAACATAGCGATCATTTGGTATTCCCTCTAACTCTAATGAGTTTGGATAGTTCGACTCATACGTTTTTTTCCACACTTGTTCATACTGGCCTTCAACGTAATCGTAAAGTCCGACTTCAAGTTGTGGTAGAGGACAATGTGGGTTGCGTAGCGCGCTCTTTTCTACTTTCCAATTTTCTTTGGAGGTCCAACGAACATATTGTGAAGAATTTGAATCACCTAATATGACCCAAGTTCTGTAAGTGCGTTTGTCTTTTGTCGTCACAGATAGGTGGTATAAGCCAGCGTCTAGTTTACCCGTAAGGTTATAGCGCTTGAGGAAGTTACGTTCGTTGGCTAATTCCGTCCCTTGTTGTGGCTCTTCGTAGTTAAAAGAACTATCCGCCGAGATTGAGCTATCAACCCAACGACGAAAAGAAATGTCATCGATGTCGGTTGTTGCACGTAGCTTAACGACTAAGCGATAGGTATCACGCCCGGGGCTTTGTATGGTTTGCCGGATAACGTTAATCCCGCTTATCCACTCCGGTAGAGTCACTCCCGTTAAAGATTTTCCACAGTCTTTTGATAGTGATTGAGCGAGCAAGTCATTAAGGTGTGGTCTTAGTTCTTTATTAGGTTCACTTTGCCAAAGTTCGACAAGAGAGTTGAACATGCCACCGAGGTCATCTTCTAAAAGATGTTGGTGTGCTTGTGTCAGCGGTGTGTTGGATTGAAACCAGTCCGTTGCATGGACTGGTTTCACTAACAGTAATGATAGAACTACAGGAAGTAGTGTTTTCATTCTTGTTCTTACGCTTTCATCTTGTAACCAACGCCACGAAGCGTTTCGATTTCAAGACCTGGTAACTTCTGGCGAAGCTGCAGTACGTGTGTGTCTACAGTACGTGTGGTTGGGAAATGGTTGTAACCCCATACATGGTCAAGTAGCTCATCACGAGTAAAGACACGACCTAGGTTTGATGCTAAGAACAATAACAAGTCAAACTCGGTACGAGTCAAAGTGATCATCTCCCCTTTGAAAACGACTTCGCGTGTTGCACGGTCGATTTCTAGGTCTTTAGTCATGACTTTATCGGCATTACCTTGTTCTGCTGAATCTGGTGCACGCAACTGTGCACGAATACGTGCAAATAGCTCCGCTTCAGCAAACGGTTTTGTTAAGTAATCGTTCGCGCCAGAGTCAAGACCCGCAACTTTATCTTTAACTGTCACCAGTGCAGTCAGCAGAATAACTGGGACATCTTTAATTTTTTTCCATTCAGGAAGTGATTGTACCGAATCACCATCAGGCAGTTGGCGATCGAGAATGACTAAGTCAGCCTTTTTCCATTGTGGCTCAACGTCTGAAATACGCTCCACATGTAAACACTCATATCCTGCTTGTTCCAGGCTTACTAACAGGCCGTCAGCCAAGTTTTTATCGTCCTCAACGAGAAGCAGTGTCTGTTTCACAAGGTATCTCCAATATAAAGGTTGTAGGTGGTCCCATTAGGGACATTTTTCCGCCCATGCGGCCTACCATTGATTCAACTATTGTTAATCCAAGCCCTAGTCCGCTCTTACTAACAAACGGTTTTCTTAGGTTTGCCCAATCTTTTGCAGTCAAGCTGCCGGCATCTATGACTTGGATAATGATTTTTTCTGCACTGGTTTCAACACGAAGTTCTACCGGTGCTTCGCCATACTTCAATGCGTTACGCAGCAAGTTATCGATACAGGTCCCGAGCCAATACACGTTAACTTTAGCAGCTACATCTTCATTAATTTTGAAAAGTACAGCGTTATCAAATTCTTCTTCAATCTTATATTCTAGCCATTCTGCAACGGATGGAACCCAGTCTGTTGCAAGCATTTGGTTATCAGATTGCAAATAATCTTTACTTGCTTCTGCTAACTGGCGTAATCGGCGCGTATCTTCACACAATCGACGGAATTCATCGTAGACACTTTCCGGAAGGTGTTCAAACTCTCGACGAAACCCTTCTACAGTTAGCGACAATGATGCGATCGGCGTTCTCAGTTCGTGCGTTAAAATTTGCAGAACCAACATGCGGCTGCGCATTTCTTCACGTTTGCTATTCCAACGATATACCGCCCAACCGATCACCAACAAAATGTTGGCGATGACGAGGATGATCATACTGATCCGCAACACTTGCGAGTGATCTTCCACATCCCAACAAATGTTGCCACGTTTTACGAAGCAGCTTCGGCTTTCTGATGCTAAACCGTAAGACAGACCGGCGTTTGCAACGTTCTCCTGCCATACGTTTTTAGCGAATACAAAATAATGGTCGCCACGGCGAAGCCACAGTTCTTTGCCTTCAATGAACATACTTGCGCCAGCGATGAGTGCATTAATTGCATCATCATCCATGTTTTGCAGGCTAGAAAGCAGTTCATCCCCTTCATCATTACTTCTCTCTTTGATATGCATGTACTGAGCAAGTTTGTTACGTAGCTCAGGATACTTTTCCGCATAACGCGCTGCGTATGTACCACCACCTGGGTGGATCAGACCGCTTCGAGAAAACCAACGTGGTGTAAGTTGCGTCCCTTTACATATGGCACGCGTAAACACCAAAGGTTCAGTAATTAAAGGGCTTAACGGTAATTTTCCGCGACATGTGTTCGCCAAACGGTACAACTGCTGGATGTCTTTCAGCGGGTAATCTGCGGTTTGTGGCAGCATTGAATCCGGAGAAAGCAACTTAGTTGGGTAGTTAGATTGCAGTATGCGTATATCATACGATTTAAGAGCCACTTCATAATTAAATAGCTCTGTAAATGTATCTATTCGTTCTGGTAATGAATCTGCAAATGCGGGTGCCGAAAAAAGTGGCAGCATTAGAGCAGAACGGAGCAAAAACTGTTTAATCAAACTGTTACCGTTACTTGTTATATTAGCCAGAACTATACATCAATAAACAAGCAAATGACATTAGACGGCTTAAGGATTTGCAGTACTATAACATTGAAAGAGCACAAAAAAAGGCCAGCGAATGCTGACCTTGATTAGTTTTAAAGCAACTTATTTTAAAGTGCTTTGAAAATCGCCTCGACACTTTCTTTCGCATCACCGAATAGCATTGAGGTGTTTTCTTTAAAGAACAATGGGTTCTGAACACCTGCATAGCCAGTATTCATTGAACGCTTGAATACGACTACGTTTTGCGCGTTCCAAACTTCCAATACAGGCATACCTGCAATTGGGCTATTTGGATCTTCTAGTGCTGCTGGGTTAACTGTATCGTTCGCGCCGATAACAAGAACCGTATCTGTTTCTGGGAAGTCATCGTTGATCTCGTCCATTTCTAGCACGATATCGTAAGGAACTTTAGCTTCCGCTAGCAGTACGTTCATGTGGCCAGGTAGGCGACCCGCTACTGGGTGAATACCAAAGCGAACTTCGATTCCTTGAGCGCGTAGCGTTTCAGTAATCTCGTGAACAGGGTATTGCGCTTGAGCTACTGCCATACCGTACCCCGGAGTGATGATCACTGATTTTGAGTTCTTCAGCATTTCTGCAACTTCTTCAGCAGACGTTTCACGATGCTCGCCCTGCTCTTCATCACTGGAAATCACAACTTCTTGACCAAAGCCGCCTGCAATTACACTCACGAATGAGCGGTTCATTGCTTTACACATGATGTAAGACAGGATAGCGCCTGAAGAACCAACCAGTGCACCAGTCACGATCAGAAGATCGTTTGCTAGCATGAAACCAGCCGCTGCTGCTGCCCAACCTGAGTATGAGTTCAGCATTGAAACGACTACTGGCATATCTGCACCACCGATTGATGCAACCAAATGGTAGCCGAATGCAAACGCTATCAGCGTCATGATGATCAATGCGAACATGCTGCCGTCGGCTTTTACGAAGTAAATCATAAGAAGCGTAGAAACGACGATCGCCGCAAGGTTCATTTTGTGCTTGTGAGGCAAGTTAAGTGGCGATGATGAGATGATGCCACGCAGTTTACCAAACGCTACGATAGAACCAGTAAAGGTCACAGCACCGATGAATACACCAAGGAATACTTCAACAAGGTGAATCACATGTTCAGCGTGCATACCAGCGAGGTCAGTTGAAACTGGTGCTGGTGGCTCTAAGTAGCTGTTAAAGCCAACAAGTACTGCTGCCATACCTACAAAGCTGTGTAGAATCGCAACTAGTTCTGGCATTTCAGTCATTTCTACTTTCTTCGCGTAGTGGATACCGATACCACCACCGATCACCATTGCAATAATGATCCACGCAAAACCTTCCGCATTTGGGCTGAAGATCGTCGCGATAAGCGCGATCGCCATACCCGCAATACCGTAGTAGTTACCGTTTCTTGCCGATTCTTGTTTAGAAAGTCCCGCGAGACTCAAGATGAAAAATAGCGCAGCAATGATGTATGCCGCTTGTACTAATCCTGCAGACATTGGTTACTCCTATTATTTATCTTTGCGGAACATTTCAAGCATACGTTTGGTCACGGTAAAGCCACCAAAGATGTTAATGCTTGCAATGAGAACAGCAATGAATGATAGGAAGGTAACAACGCCATTACCCTGACCGATTTGTAGCAGTGCACCTACTACGATAATGCCCGAAATCGCGTTCGTTACAGACATTAGAGGAGTATGCAGAGCATGTGTTACGTTCCACACTACGTAGTAACCTACCACACACGCCAACACAAACACGGTGAAGTGAGACAGGAAAGCTGCTGGAGCAACAGATGCTACCCACGCAAACGCACCAACGCCTACTGCCAGTGCACCAAACTTCTTAACTGGAGACGTTGGTTCTTCAACTTTAGGTTGTGGCTTAACAGGTTCTTGTGGTTTAGCTTGTGGCTGCGCAGACACCTGAATCGGTGGTGCAGGCCAAGTAACCTCGCCTTCTTTCACTACAGTGACACCGCGAAGAACAACATCTTCAAAATCAATGTTGATGTTGCCATCTTTCTCTTTGCACAGCAGCTTTAGAAGGTTTACAAGGTTGGTCGCGTATAGCTGAGAAGATTGCGTTGGCAGTCGACCTACCATATCGGTGTAACCAACGATTTTCACGCCGTTAGCCGTTGTGATGACTTGATCTTTTACAGTGTATTCACAGTTACCGCCGTTTGCTGCGGCAAGGTCAACGATAACGCTACCAGCTTTCATACTATCCACCATCTCTTTGGTGATTAGCGTCGGAGCCGGTCTACCCGGTATTAGTGCGGTGGTGATGATGATATCAACGTCTTTAGCTTGCTCTGCGTACAGCTCAGCCGCTTTTTTGTTGAACTCATCTGACATTTCTTTCGCGTAGCCGTCGCCTGAGCCCGAGTCTTCTTTGAAGTCTACAGTCAGGAACTCTGCACCCATCGATTCAACTTGCTCTTTTACTTCAGGACGAACATCAAAAGAGCGAACGATAGCACCAAGACTACCAGCAGCGCCGATCGCCGCAAGACCCGCAACACCAGCACCTGCAACCAACACTTTCGCTGGTGGAACTTTACCTGCTGCCGTAATTTGACCAGTAAAGAATCGACCAAACTCATGTGCAGCTTCAACCACGGCACGATAGCCGGCAATATTAGCCATAGAAGAAAGTGCGTCTAATGCTTGCGCACGAGAGATACGAGGAACGGCGTCCATTGCCAGAACGTTAATGTTCTTGCTA
Organism: Vibrio sp. MM46; assembly: GCF_027587135.1. Lineage (NCBI taxonomy): Bacteria > Pseudomonadati > Pseudomonadota > Gammaproteobacteria > Vibrionales > Vibrionaceae > Vibrio > Vibrio sp. MM46. The sequence goes on along the minus strand of NZ_JAPPTO010000009.1, from coordinate 108,856 downwards.
GAAAGTTGTTCCATTAACTCTGCATTTTGAGCAGGCCAGATGAAGCTTACTAGTGTTGCGCCATCTTGTAGTAATGCGATTTCGTCGATGCCTTTCTCTTCATCCACGAGCGGCGCATTGACTTTAAGGATTAAGCCTGATGTCCATACTTCTTCACTAGATACAATTTTCGCCCCTGCGGCTTCATAAGCTGCATCGTCGAAACTGGCTAGCACCCCCGCTTGAGATTCGATAGCGACATCGAACCCCAACTTAATTAACTGCTCAACCGACTTTGGTGATGCAGCTACTCGCGATTCACCTGCGAGTATTTCTCTAGGTACACCGATTTGCAAAACGCATACTCCTTGTATACATATCAATAATTAGTCCCAAAACAGAGCGTAGCTCTACTCTAATTCTTTTTTATTTCTATCTGTTTACGACGCAAGATAAATGCAAACGAATGATGGTGTTTGGGGTCACCCACTTGCATAGTCACATCTTGACTAACAGCCCTGTTATTATTCTGTTTTTATCTAACGTCAATCGTGACTTCAAGTGTTTTGTAATAAAAATACTAAATTTCATTACATATAACGCCACGGAATGAATAATTCTCCACTTCGCGCTGAAAAATAACAACGATTAGCATGACTAAGCAGAGGTCTAACCAGACACACTCTAACTGCTTATTTAACAGATATTTAAGCCTAAAAAAGAAAGAGAGCCATCAGCATATACACTAATGGCTCTCTTTAAGATGATTCGTATCAAGTTGCAGTGAATTCTTAATCGAAGATCTTTTCACCCATTTGGTCAATAAACATCTGCGATTTTTTGAGCATCAGTTCATTGGCGTCTTGCTCTGAACCCAATAAATCCGAACGGATAAAACGATGTGACTTCACTTCGCCATCAAAGTCTTTTTCGATACGTCCAGCAATACGGTACTGACCGCCTTCTGAAAGGCTTTCTTGATAGATTAGGTACCCTTTGTACTCAACTGGTTCAACCGTTTTTACTTCAGCAGCTTTTTCACTGCCACCGAACAAGCGTGAAAAGAATCCCACGGTTCCTCCTTGGGGATGCCCACTATCTGTACCTTCTCTTAGATACTAATGAACATCGATTATTTTATGTTGACGTTGAGGATCGGTTTTTCGAACCAATCCAGTTCTTTGTCTTCATCATAACTGGTATGGGACAAAATTACAGGCACATCATTGTTACGATTTTTGCGTCTGTCTTCTAGGATCATTGCCGCTGCATTTTGGACTGCGATATCAACACTTTGCTTAAACTGAGCCAGCTTTCGCTCAGGAAGTGCAGAAAGAAAATCGATGTCGTGTCGAATATAAACCGGTTTTAACTGTATAAGCGCGAGACAGGCAATATCGGCGAGCTGCTCATTGTCAAACTCATCGATATACTGCTCTGAAGCAAGCACCTGTCCTACCAAAGTTTCCATGTAATTGTGTACGTCTGAACTGATCTGCATCGATTTTCTCCTTTGTTCAACACTTTGAAAGTATAGCACCCACAAGTTACATGCAACTTGTTGATTGCTCTTAATTTAATCAACCTCTCTCTTTTTGTAAGCATTGACTGTAAAATGCTTGGAAATTTCCTAAATACACGTATTCTTGTTAGTTTTGAAAGCATGTGAATTTATACTGTTCACACACGGTATTAATTGAATGCTTAATGTAACTCATTAGATATATTCAACTATTTGAAGGTAATTTGTAGTAGATGGCTTCATCTTTAATGACCTCCCCAGGCTTTAGGTTTCTATTCCCAATTTTGTTATTGGGTATGGTCAGCGTGGGTATGGATAGCATTATTCAGATGACTCAGTCGAACTGGGGAATCGCTGCAAACTTGCCGTATATTTTGCTCGGCTGTGCACTACTAATGTGTTACTCGTTCAAGCAAGGTCGCGAGTCCATGGTGTGTATCGCGATGCTCCTCGCTTATTTTGTGATTCAGCACCGCTTACAGGTACCACTTCAAACTGGCACAGCTCTTTTAGAGCTTACCATCCTCGCAAGTTTGCTTCCTGTGTCTTTCTTAGCTGTTTTTCTCTTCAATAAAGAAGGCTTCGATTCACGAGCAACCCTAACGTACATGTTGATGTTGATCCTGTTTGTGTTTTGGTCTTACGTAACATTGACGTATTACGTCGAAGGCGGCTTTGAACAGTGGACTAATGGTATCTTGTTTATCGTACCGAGTATCTCCAAGCTTCCTTTGGTCTTGGTGCTTTACTGCATTGGCATTGTTTGTTTTCTTGGAATCTTAGTGCTTAAGAAGAACAAGATCATCCATGCAATGACCTATTCTGCAATGGTTCTGGCATCAGCAACGTTTATTTTCTTCGATGTTCAATACATATCTAGCACCATGTTCACGCTAACTGGATTGTTGATCATCATCTACTCAACATCAGCAAGTCATCAGCTGGCATTTACTGACAGCCTGACGCTCATCCCAAGCCGCCGCGCATTAGATTTAGACTTAAAACATATGGGGCGAAAGTTCACCATTGCGATGCTCGATGTGGATCATTTTAAGAAATTCAATGACACCTATGGGCATGATACTGGTGATGATGTATTGAAGATGGTGGCTTCTCGCCTAATGAAAACCCAGGGCGGCGCCAAGGTATACCGCTTTGGTGGAGAAGAGTTCACGATCGTTTTCAAAGGCAAGTACACCGAAGATTGCGAAACGCATGTGGAAGAAGTTCGCGAACTGATTGCACAATATGAAATGATTCTACGCGATCAAGACAACCGTCCTGAAGATAACAAACAAGGTCGTAAAAAACGTGGTAATGCCGTTCCGAAGAAGAAAACCGTGTCAGTAACGGCAAGTTTTGGTGTGGCAGACAGCCGCAGTGCTCGCAATCCTGCTGATGTTATTAAGTTAGCGGATGACGCCTTGTACAAGGCGAAAAAAGCAGGCAGAAACTGCGTTAGGTTCTGCCACGCTTAATCCGTATTACATCAATGTACGGACATTATGCTTGGTTGAAGAAAAGCACCAAGCTTCCCCCCTTGAATGCACTACCATAGTTCAGGCTCATCCCCACACCGATGTTAACGACAAACGGAATTTTGACTGGAGGAGTCATCAACCAGCCCATACTTGCTTCGTAGTAGTGGTCTGTGTTTAACGGCTTTTTCGTGTCTCCACCAATGTCTACACGATTAAAACTGGTATAAAACGATTGGACCATATTTTGCCAAATAGCCAACCGATGGAAGACTTTCACGCCATTGACCCAGTACCAACCTTCGGGATTAATAGCATCATCTCCCTTCCCCAGATTGATGCCAAAACCATTGAAATAGTGCGGTGAGGACCAAAAGTACCACTGTCCAAAATGACCGTAAGGGCTGTATTTTACAGTCGCGTTAAGTTCACCAACCATAGCTACAGAGCTCGTGTTGACATAAACGCCATCAATCTGGTCTCTATAGTCTTCTAATGTATCACTCCGGTACGCATAATTATTTTGGTAATACATGACGTGTGTACCTGCCGCCGCGCTTAACGTTACATTTCGGTTGAGATACGCTTCCTGTTCGACTTCTAAGTAGCCACCAAAAGTCAACTCATCCATTTCGTCGGGTGTACTCGACTCAAATGCGGATATTTTTTGTTGAGCAGACAGTAGATACCCCCTTCCATTTACCTTAGTTTGATAAGGAGAGTAACGATAATGGTTAACGGGAACACTGAATGGTAAAGACATCACAGAGACTTTTTTTCGTAAATCGACGGATTCACTATCACCCAACAATTCATCATCAAGGTTAAGGAACTCATTAGGGTCGAAGTTTGAAAATCCAAACGTGAAAACGTCGCTGTCAGAAAGCACAATGCTGGATGCAAAGTTATAATCGAACTCTTTTTGAAGTTGTTTTTGAACCGTACTGGAATAAGAAGAAGTAGAGGCGAAAACCATCGCCAGACAAGCCAACTTACGCATAACTCTTATGTGTTTGCTATCGCCGTTCCATGACTTGGTTTATGTGCTTATGTTCCTATTAAGCAAAATGGGGCGCGATTTTGGCTTGGAGAAGAAATAAATGCAAATGTTTTCTTTATGCCTTGGAGCGGTTGCGTTTTCAAGCAGTTTTATGCTGGTTTATTAAGCAGTATTTGTTTGGAAGGCTAAACGACACACTCCTTGCCTCGCCTAAAATAATTTTGACTATACCCAAGTGACTTCAAGATGCAGGATTCAGAGCGTTGTCATTGATTCGAGAGCAAGGAAAGCAACGCAGTGTAATAGCCAGCTCTTTCCAAGTTGTTTGACGCAGCAATCGGGTCAATGACACGCTCCCAAAGGGCGAGCTGCCTTGGCTTGTATACTTTGTTGTCGATTCTTGATTTAGACCCACTAAACCTTTAAATCGCCGCCGCGTCTACAAACCAAGTCAGTCTCGCTGAACCTAGCATCTCGAGGTTACTTGGGTATAGGCGTCCCTCATCCGAACAAAATTCAACCGCGAGAGATAGACTGACTCTACTCTTGATTAAAGAACAAAACCAAACTGCCGCCTTTGAGTGCGCTGCCGTAGTTGATCGTCAGACCTAGTCCGACATTGTCAATCCAATCGGATTTGAATGGCGGTGTCATCAACCAGCCGACGCTTGCTTCATAATAGTGTGAAGTATTCATCGGTTTACTGGTATCGCCACCTACGTCTACTCGATTGAAGCTTGTATAAACAGACTGAACCGTGCGACCTACCTTAGTAAAATCATAGAAAAGCTTTACGCCATTGACCCAGTACCAGCCCTCAGGGTTACCCACATCGCCATTATTACCTTCGCCCCAGCCTGCACCGTAAAAATAATGCGGCGAAGACCAAACGTACCATTTCCCCCACTTTTCATTTTCTAAGTATTTGAGCTCAGCATTAACTTCACCAACCAATGCCCACGCATCGGTATTGAGGTAAATGCCTTCTAGATAGGGCTTCAAGTTATCGAGAGCATCGCTACGGTAATCATAGTCGTTGCGATAATACATAAAATGGGCACCTGCTGCGGTGCTTAGCGTGAGGTGTTCAGAGAGAGTGTCTTGACGTTGGAGTTCATTGTACGCGCCAAGAATCAATTCTTTGTTTCGGTCAGGTCTTTTATCATCGTTTACCGTGACATCTTGATCAATACTGAGAGCGTACAACCTGCCTTTTAAGTTGTATCGAGCCTTCGTTTGTTCTTTGTCAGTCAGTGAAAGGTGATAAGGTAGCGTCGAAATTGCGACCTGTTTTCTCAAATCAATCGAATCTTGGGTACCAATATCCTCATTGTCGATATTTAGGTATTTGTTTGGGTCAAAATCGTGAAATCCTAACGTAAACACATCACTATCGGATAAGACGATGCCAATTGCGAAATTACGCTCAAACTCTTTTTGTAAGGTTTGCTGTACTTGCGCTGAATTTGCAAAAGTAACAGTCGAAATAAGTGACAATGTCACTGGTGTGTATCTCATTCTATCGTATTGATTTAACTTGCATTTACTACAGTATACGTATTGCGACCTAGCGACTTTGATGTGTAAAGTGCTCTATCTGCAGTCGCATATAATTCAGCGACATTATCCTTACCTGTTGGCTGAAATGCAAACACACCCTGTGACACTGTCACTCTATTTGCAACGCTAGAGTATGCATGTGGGTAATCTAAGAAGTACATCGCTTCTTGGATTCGCTCCGCCTCTCTTTCTGCGGTCTGGGCGTCTGTACTGTTCAGTAAAATGACAAACTCTTCACCGCCGTAACGACCTACATATTCTCCTGAACGGCAGAATGTCGCTTTGAGTTGGTTTGCGATTGCTTGTAAGCATCGATCCCCTTCTATATGACCGTAGTTGTCATTAAATGGCTTAAAGAAGTCTACATCGAGAAGAATTAACGCCATCGGCATATGATGGCGACCATGCCACGCGATCATGGTTTCAAGTTTATGATCGATATAGCGTCGATTATACAACTTTGTTAAACCATCTTCGTTCGCCTGTTGCTGCAGACGTGAATTCATTTCTTCAAGTTGCGCTGTTGCTTGCTTCAATTCACGACGCATGTGGGCAATACGCTGCATTGCCATAAGTTTGGAATTGAGCACCAATTTGTCGACCGGCTTTATCAAATAGTCATCACCACCCGCCTCTATCGCTTTCGCGATCATTTCTGGCTCTTCATGACTACTTAAGAAGATAATAGGAATCCAATCCGGGAAGGTTTCTCTGATATGAAGCGACACTTCGAAGCCATTCATGTCGGGCATCGCAATGTCGAGCAATACGAGCTCTGGGTCGAAGCTTTCATAGGTATTGAGTGCTTCCAGCCCGCTTCCAACGGCTTTAACTATATGACCTTGTTGTTTTAATCGGATAGCCAACTGCATTCGGTCTAGTTGAACATCATCAACTAACAGAATGCGCATCGATGTCCCTGTCGGTTGCATAGCGCGTTCCATTCTTTTATCAGTCTTTATTAAACATATATCATACTCACAGACTTGTTGCATTACGCGACAAATTTAGTGCTATATTTTTTTGTTGAACGGTCACGTAATCAAATAGTTCTTATGGTAGCTATTTGATGCATTTGGTATTAATATTCCCGCCTTTTGTAACGAGAGCCACTGTAATCTGGTTACACTATGCACTAAAAGTAATGTGCGCACTTATGTACTAACAGGACTTACCATGTCAGAAGCAACTAACAACGAAAGTAAAAAAATCGATCTAGAAACTATTTCTCCAGAACTGCGCAAAGTTATCGAGTTTGACGAAGTTCCTGAGCAAATGTTCGAGATGGTTACCTCTATCCATGAAGTGTCTGAAGAAGCTGTTCGTGCATCTTGGGATGAAATGCCAGCGAGTGCACAAAACATTCTGGACAACTTCGAGCAATTCCACGCTCTAGTATCTGTTGGTCAAGCTTTTGCTGGCCTAAATGTAATGGAAGAATTCCCGACACTAAATCTGCCAGAAAACATGACAGATGAAGACAAAGAAGACTACCGTGCTCAACTGCTAGACAATGTTCTACACAACTGCGTGAAAGACATGGTTAAGCAACTTAAGAAAGCACGTCGCGATCCTCTTCTTAAACGTGAATTCAAAGAAGTATTCGTGAAGTAATTCCGAAACTCTTCAAAATAAAGGCCGCAGATGCGGCCTTTTGTGTATTTGAGGTTCTGGTAATCAGTGATGAGCTAACGCAATATCTCGTTGTGTAACACTTACGCCTTTTATCTGAGCGTAGACGGCATCGCCGACTTTTAGGTTCAAATCGTCCAATGCCCATGGCGTAATCGTTGCCCACAAATGGCACTCTTCATCTAGTTTGAGCGAAACGGTAATACTTTGCTTGTCTTCACCTGTATTCAGCTCTTCTATGGAAGCAACTGTTGCGGCTAAGACGTTACGAATAGAGGTGCCAACAGGCTTCTCTAATGCAATAGAAACATCGTTCGCACGTACTTGAAGACGAATTGGCGTATTAGGTTCACCATCCACCTTTTGAACCCACAAACAAGCACATGGCGCGAGTTTTACACACGTCAATGCGTATTTCTCGTGATGCGTTGCGATCTTTCCTTCAAACAAGCTACTGTGGTCCGAGAATGACTGCCAAGGACGCATGGTATGAGAAGCCCACACATCTTCTAACTTGCCAGACGTCATGATTCGCCCCTTGTCTAGAATCGACAGGTGCTGCGCTAAACGTAAGATTTCTTGCAAGCTATGCGTAACGTATACGATTGGAATATTGACTTGCTCAGACAGCTCTTCCAAAAATGGCATTACTTCACGCTTACGCGGCATATCTAGAGACGCCAAAGGTTCATCCATCAAAAGTAGATTAGGCTTGGAAAGAAGCGCTCTTGCAATAGCGACACGTTGCTTTTCACCACCGGATAAAGAGATTGGAAAGCGTTTCAGTAGCGGCTTAATAGCGAGCAGTTCTGTCACCTTATCAAAATAATCTTCATCTTTTTCCACGACACCGTAGAGTAAATTGCCTTTCACGGAGTAATGCGGGAATAAACGCGAGTCTTGGAAGACATAACCGATTCTGCGTTTATGCGTGGGTAAATTAATGCCAACATCGCTATCGAAAAGAACATGTTCCCCAATGGACACTTTGCCTTGTTGGGGTGTGACCAATCCGCTAATCACATTGATTAACGTTGTTTTTCCTGCTCCTGAGCGACCAAATAAGGCACTTATTCCGTTACCCGGTAATGTCAGGTCAATGTCAAAGTCAGTTTCGCCAAGTAATTGTTTAAATTGAATTTTGATAGTCATCGCTTAGCTCCCAGACGTGAAGCCGCTTTACGATTTAACCATTCAGAGATCATTAAGGTCGACAGTGCTAAAGCAATGGAAATAACGCACAAACGAGCAGCTTCTATCTCTGCTCCTGGCGTTTCTATGAAGTTGTACATCGCCAAAGGAATGGTTTGGGTTTCGCCTGGTATGTTAGAAACAAAGCTGATTGTGGCACCAAATTCACCAAGGCTACGGGCAAAAGACAACATCGTTCCGGTAATAATTCCAGGAATGGTTAAAGGCAATGTGATCGTAAAAAACACCTTCAAAGGTGATGCGCCTAACGTCGATGCGGCATGCTCAAGTTTCGGGTCAACATTATCTAAACTCAGACGGACGGAACGCACCATCAAAGGTAGAGCTACAACAACACAAGCAACCACCGCTCCCTTCCAGTTGAAGCTGAATACCAAACCAAAATGTTCATATAGCCAATTCCCCAAAAAGCCTTGACGGCCAAGCGAGATCAGCAATAGATAACCAATTACCACTGGCGGTAAAACCAATGGCAGATGGATCAAGCTGTCTAGAATAGACTTCCCGATAAACTCTTTTCGTGAAAGTAACCAAGCAAGAGCAATTCCCAAAGGAATCAACCATAGGACAGCATATGCTCCAACTTTAAGGCTCAGTATTAAGGCTTGGTATTCAAGTTCTGTCACTCTATGCCCTTTTTATTGAAAACCGTATTGTGCAAACACTTTTTTAGCATTGTCCGATTTCAAATATTCGAAGAATTGCTCGGATTGCGTAGAGTCTTTAACAATCGCTGCTGGGTAAATGATGTCCGCGTGAGTGTCATTTGCAAACTCGCCCACCACTTTTACTTTATCTGTTAAAAGTGCGTCCGTCTTATACACCACGCCCAATGGGGCTTCGCCACGTTCAACAAGCGCTAAAGCTAAACGAACGTTCTTTGCAGGTGCAATTTGGCGTTCTAATTTCTTCCAAACACCAAGGTTGGTGAGCGATTCTTTCGCGTACATGCCGGCAGGAACAGATACAGGGTTACCCAAAGCAAGGCGATTACCTTCTAATGCTTGGTTCCATGCTTTTGCATCTGAAAAATCAAAAGGCTCGATTGTTGAGGCTTTTGGTGCAATCAAAACTAGGCTATTTCGCACTAAATTAGTGACACTGTCATTTTTTACTGCTTTTGATTTTACTAAGTAATCCATCCACTTAGTGTTTGCCGAGATAAAAATATCTGCAGGTGCGCCGTTTAAAATCTGGCGAGCGATAGACGAAGACCCCCCATAAACAGGCGTGACCGTTACGTCATACTTTGTCTCGAATTGTTGTGCAATATCGTTGACCGCGTTGGTCATTGACGAAGCTGCGTAGACTTTTAATTCAGTTGCTGCGTTTGCTGCTGATGAAACGCTCAATATTGCCACTAGGCAAGCATGTATTTTCCATGCTTTCATAAAAACACTCCGGTTCTAGGCAGGCAGAAGTTGAAACTGTGGAGCTATCTGTCCACTTTTATTTGTGCTTCAAACAGTTAAAAACTGGTTTTATTTGAACAGAAAGTCAAGATTCATATGTTGTTCTATCGCATCCGCAATGCGATTAATGCCCTGTTCTTTTAACTCTTCAAAGTCTTGTTGTTTTATTTGAGTGCCGTTTACCCACTCTGAAACCAAGCTCAACACGTCTGCCTCATCGAAGAACCCGTGTAGGTAAGTTCCCATAATTTGGCCACATTCACTCAGCGATCCTTCTGCCTCCCCAGAATTTAACTTGAGAGGTTGAGCGCTCTTAACTTCAGTTCGACCAACGTGAATCTCATAGCCTTTCACGTCTGCTGTCTTACCGTTTAGGCAAAGCTGCGCTTGTGTATGCGTTAACTGTTTACTGTCGGTTAGAGTTGTAGTGATGTCTAACAAACCAAGACCTTCACTACGACCAGGCTGACCCTCTACGCCATTTGGGTCGTCAATTACGTTGCCAAGCATCTGGTAACCACCACAAATGCCAATGACTTTGCCACCCAGACGGATGTGACGTTGAATGTCTTTATCCCAGCCTTGGCTACGTAGATAATCCAAATCGTCTCGAACTGACTTAGTACCCGGCAAGATCACGAGGTCGGCTTTGTCGATCTTTTCTCCCTTGCCAACGTATCGAAGGTTAATGTCTGGATTAAGACGCAACACATCAAAATCGGTATGATTACTAATGCGGGTTAATACTGGTACCACAACATTGAGTTTCACTTGTGAAGACAGCTCTTGCTGTGCCGTAATGGCGTCTTCTGCTTCGAGGTTTAGCCCGTGAAGATACGGCAATACACCCAGTACAGGCTTGCCCGTTTTCTCTTCTAACCAATCAAGACCAGATTCAAGCAAACCGATATCGCCACGGAAGCGATTAATCACAAAGCCTTTAACGCGAGCTTGTTCAGATTTGGATAGTAACGCTAGCGTCCCATACAGATGGGCAAACACACCACCACGGTCGATATCCGCGATAATAATAACGGGTACGTTGGCTTCTTCTGCAAAGCCCATGTTGGCGATGTCATTTTCTCTTAAGTTAATCTCTGCCGGACTGCCTGCTCCTTCAATCATGACGGATTGGTATTCATCCACCAGTTTTGAAAATGAGTCCAATACGGTTCCCATTGCCACTTTTTTGTAATCATGAAATCCGACAGCATCCATGTTCGACAAAGCTTTACCTTGTAAGATGATCTGTGCACCTGTATCGCTGTTCGGTTTGATTAGCACTGGGTTCATGTGAACGGTTGGTTCGACATTACACGCTTGCGCTTGCACTGCTTGAGCACGCCCAATCTCCCCACCATCTTTGGTTACTGCACTATTTAAGGCCATGTTCTGTGGCTTGAATGGGGCAACCTTTATCCCTCTACGGGCTAGTACACGGCATAAACCTGCCACAAGGACGCTTTTTCCGGCATCAGAAGTCGTGCCTTGTACCATTAATGAAGGGATTGGTGATTTCATGAACGTTTAATAAGAGAAAAAAGAAGGTGAACAATCATAACGTTATCTCAGTATCGGACTCAAGAAAATGAATCGAATATGAATGTTCGAATCAGTAATGGTTCAAATACGGTTTGTTTTAATAGCACCATCAAAAACGAACACCTATATAGAGAAACCAAATTATGAAAAATACTGTAATCGCTACTATCGCTGCACTTGCTATCGCTCCTACTGTTGCAATGGCTAAAGACCACAACCACGGTCAATCAAGCATCCAATTTAATGGACCTGTAACGGTAGAAAAGGTAGATGCCTTGATCAAAGACTCAAGCATGTTTACAGAGAAAGACGTTGTCGTAGAAGGCAATCTATTACGTCAAACTCGTGCTGACCAATTTATCTTCAGCGATGGCTCTGGCGAAATCATGGTTGAATTGGATGATGATATTCGACTAACAACTCCTATTGACCAAACCACAAAAGTACGTCTATTCGGTGAGTTTGAAGGCGGAAGCAAACCGGAAATCGAAGTCGAACATTTAGTTGTGATGTAGTTCTGCCCTTTCAACGCCAATTTGGGCAATAAAACATTGATCATGCGCACTTTGTCCTAGTGCATAGGGTGACGGGAAACACCTATAATGATATTTTGTAAATCTTGGTCTGCATTTTGCAGACCTTTTTTTCGTTCGTATTATTTTTTGCCGGAGACACCCATGCTAGGTAAAGCTCTAAAGGTAGCAACCTTTGGTTTGTGCGCTGTTTTGCCACTTGCCGCACACGCTAACAATTTCAATTACAACATGATGGAATTCCGCATGGGTACAAGCCCAGGCACGTTTGGCGGCGAAGTCACAACATACTTTACAGAAAACACGCATTTTATTGGACGCGCAGACAGTGAGTTCAGTGGTGACTGGGACATCGCCGGTGGTATTGGCTTTAATGGTCCGGCAGGTCAGTTTGCTGATATCTATGGTCAAATGCTGGTTCACAACATTAAAAAAGACAGTGGTGATCTTGTCGGTGATGAATGGAAGACCGAAGTTAACATCGGTACTCGCGTTTGGTTTATGCAGAACATCGAATTGCACGGTCGAATTGGCCAATTAATCGATAATGATGATTCAAAAACGATTTACAACCTTGGTGCAAGGTTCCATTCGACTCAACAGTTATCTTTAGGTGCTGATTTGAAAGATAACGGTACTTACGGTCAACAACTTGTGTTGTCAGCGCGTTTCGCTTACTAACTTCTACAGGTTAACCAAGCGAACTGAAACTCGGTTAACTGATTGAAAAAATAAAAAAGCCTCTCAGTTGAGAGGCTTTTTTTTGTTTCAGTTTCCAAACGATGAACTACTTACCGCTTGGTTTGTTTTGAACGTATTTTTTTGATACATCCACAACAGCGACATCTCGGAAAAAGCTACGTCCTAAGAGCATCGGAAACTTCATATGTCCACGCTCTGTTAGAGTAAACTCGGTTTGCTCTTTTAGGTCGCCTACCTGGATGTAAGCAACAACAACTGGACGTTTATCAACATCTTCCGAAGAAGACTGACGTATCTTTGCCCAACGCTCTACTGGAAGTTTAAATTCTTTACTTGCTTTACCGTTGATATCGATTTTGAACTGAACCCAATCTTTACCATCACGCTCGAACGGAACCACTTCGGTTGCGCTGATAGAAGACGTTGTCGCTCCTGTATCAATGCGAGCTTTAAATGTGCGGTCAATCGCTGGTACGTAAACCCATTCTTCTGCACCAAGGACCAGCATGCCATCAGGCGTTTTTTGAACCTTAGCTGGCTTTTCTGGTTTTGGCTCCGGCTTTTTCTCAGGTTCTGTTTCCGGTTTTTGCTCCGGTTTCACCTCAGGTTTTGGCTCGATTTCAGGTTTTACGTCCGGCTTCTCTACCGGTTGCTCCACAACTGGCGTTTCTGGCTCAGCAGGCTCAGTGGTTTTCGGTGTAGATGTACAAGCAATAAGACCGCCGCTCATCATTAGCGGCAGAATCAGTTTCCAGTTCTTCATTAACTCTCCCAATTAACGTTGAGATACTTTTTGGATCGCGTCAGCAACGTAAGGAATATGAGTTTCGGTCAAACCAGCGATGTTGATACGACCATCACCGACACCATAAATGCCATAATCTTCACGCAGTTGCGCCATTTGGTTTTCACTAAAGCCTAGCACAGTAAACATGCCTTTGTGACTCTCAATGAAATCAAATTGATCTGTATTATGGTTGTTTCTCAATTCGTTACACAAAGTTTGACGAAGATTCAGCAAGCGTTGCTGCATTTCGTTCAATTCTTGTTTCCAAACTGAAGTAAGGTTGGCATCTTGAAGAATGGTTTTCACCAATGCTGCACCGTGATCTGGCGGCATAGTGTAAGTTGAACGTGCTAATGTAAGAAGCTTACCTTTTGCATTCGCCACGTCTTGCGTGTTTTTACCGATCACAATCGCAGCACCAGTACGTTCACGGTACAAACCAAAGTTCTTAGAACATGAGGTTGTGATCAGCATTTCTTCTACGTTGTCAGCCATAAAGCGGAGACCTTTTGCGTCTTCCTCTAGACCGTCACCAAAGCCTTGGTAAGCAATATCCACAAATGGGGTAAAACCGTTCTTTTGCGAAAGCTCTGTAATTGATTGCCACGCAGAAAAATCAATATCTGCACCCGTTGGGTTGTGGCAACAGCCATGCAGAAGCACGACATCAGAAGGACCTGCTTTAGAGAGGTCTTCTAGCATTTTCGCTGTATCAACTTGTTTCGTTTCTGGCGAGAAGTAATGGTAGAACTTCACCTTAAGTCCAGCCGCTTCCATCACTGGCTTGTGGTTTACGTAACTTGGGTTTGAAATCCAAACCGTCGTATCTGGTTGTGCAACCTTCATTAGGTCACCCAGCATACGCAACGCACCGCTTGCACCGGGCGTTTGAATCGCTGCCACACGATCTGTTGCTGACGTACCCGTCAGAAGTAGATCGATCATGCTTTGGTTGAATTCTTCACAGCCTGCAAGCCCAACGTAGGATTTGGTCTTTTGGTTTTCGACAACCACGTCTTGTGCCATTTGAATGGCTTTCATGATTGGCGTTTCACCAGCGCTGTTTTTGTACACGCCAATACCAAGGTCAACCTTGTTTGGACGTTCATCGCCGCGGTATGCGACGGAAAGAGATAAAATAGGATCTAATACGGGAGTTGGTAGATTAGAAAACATGAAAGTCATAACCCTTTGAAATTCAAGTATCGAACCTCACGGTAACACTTTCGTTAAAAATGGCGAAATGATTTTTCACACATTTCGCCAATTAGAGTACAAAATTCTGGTGCCTAGGGAATTTTATGAACTCAATCGGTCATAAAAAGAACGATTCACTCATTGAAGTTTGAATCTAGCTTACCGTTTTTCCTAAATTCGCGCGGAGTCATGTTGGACCAAGCTTTAAATCGTGTACTGAAGTTTGCGCCTGTTGGGTACCCTACTATTTCACCGATGTGCTGAATTGACCACTCTGTTGAGCGCAACAAACGCGCGGCATATTCCATTCTCATACGAGTTAAGTGTGCCATTGGGCTTCGCCCAAACTGTTGCTGGGTCAAACGATGCAAGTGGGGTTCAGAACATGGGTACAGGGCTGCAAGTTGTTCTACCGTCCATTCTTTATGGAGTTGTCTCTGAACCAAATCGAATACGCGGCGCAACTTTAACTGGTTGCGTGATATGGAATCTGAGTGCGGCATATTCAGCATGAGCTCTAACTGGGCAACACTGTGTGCGCCGACTTCACCACCATAATAGATAGGTAGATTGATACTTCGCAATAGAGTCTGAATGCAGAAATACATCACTTCTGGTGCTGGTGTAAGTTGATACTCAATCTCTTCATTCACCATCGACCATTCTTTGTCTTGTGAGAGAAACACCCATGCGATTTGCCACATTTCGTCTTCCATTCCAAAGCCATTTTCAATACCTGCTGGCACGATCACCAACGATCCGGGCTCCAGTTCATAACGACAGGCTCCGCTCTCCAACCAGCCTTTGCCACGAACCGTGTACAACAACATGTGTTTCTTCTGGTTTTTTCGATAAACGGAAAAGAACTCTCGACAAGTAGCAATTCCACATTGGACGATGCCTCTTTCTTCAAGAGCAAGCACGCGAGTGTGGTCGATGAACTCTTGATAGGTCTTTTCTGAAATGGTGTAACGTTCTTGCTTCTCTTCCATGATTCGATGGCTCACAAATGCACTCACGGCAAACGTGTTCTATCAAACCACCGATAAACACTGGATAGTTTGACAAAACTTTTGGATGTCTTCGAAAAATACACCGCCAAATCATACGGATAAACTACTCGCATTGTTCTTAGAGGAGAAATGCGATGCTCTTAACACGTCAATACATAGACAAAGCATTTTGGAAAAAACTGATTGCGCTCGGCGTTCCTGTATCGCTGCAATCCATGCTGTTTTCACTGCTCGGCGCAGTGGACATTTTTATGGTGAGTCAGTCAGGTGAATCGGCAACAGCGGCGGTTGGCGTTGGTAACCGAATCTTTTTCTTTAATCTCGCCGTGGTGTTTGGATTGTGTGGTGCAGTAACGGTTTTAGCCTCTCAATATTATGGCTCTGGAAACCTCTCTGGCATACGCAGAACACTCGCCCAATCCTGGTTTATTTCGCTGGTAGTTACTTTGCCATTCATTTGGCTGTACGTGGTTTATGACAAAGAAATCGTCTCTTTTATGGCGGACGATCCTGAGTATGTTGGTTATGCGAGAGAATACTTAGTAGTGACTGGTTTGAGTCTCCTAGGTACCGCCGTAGTCGTTCCCATTGAGTCGGTATTGAGATCCGTCGGTGAGGCGAAGATGCCAACTTACGTCAGTATTGCCGCTATCATCGTGAACGTTTTCCTCAACGCGGTTTTGATCTTTGGCTTGCTAGGATTTCCACAATGGGGTGTATTTGGGGCTGCGGTCGGTACTTTTATCTCACGCTTTTTCCAAACTGGGGTGCTGGTTTACTTCTTTTGTCGTCGGTATTCACATCTGCTCCCTACTCGCTCAGATTGGCGTGAAGGCACAGTAAAGAAGTATCGAAACAAATATTTCAAAGTTTCTATGCCAATGCTGATCCACGATGCGTTGTGGACTGGCGGCTTGATTGTCTACAGCATCATTTATGGTCAATTGGGCGTAACCGAACTGGCAATTATCGCGTTCCTATCACCAATTGAAGGGGTGTTGATTTCAACCTTTATGGGATTTGCTGTCGCAGCCTCTGTACTTCTGGGTAATGACATTGGTGCTCAAGAATATGACCGTGTAGAGAAAACCGCTTGGTGGTATGTGTTTACCAGTGCAGTACTCGCAACGATATTATTCTTAGTTGTTTGGGCATGTTCACCATTGATTTTGAACTTGCTGGAGATGAGTCCGCTTACTGACAAGCAAATGGCGTTAAATGTATGTTTGGTACTCGCATTAGGCATGATACTGCGCGTATTCAACATGGTCGGTATTGGCGGCGTGTTGAAAAGTGGTGCTGATATTCGCTATAGCATCTTCATTGACACGTTTGGTCAATGGGCGATTGGTATACCGCTTACCTACTACACTGGGATGGTGTTAGGTTTACCACTGCATTGGGTGTTGATGTCTCTACTGGTCGAAGAATTAGTAAAAGGCATTCTAACGACTCACCGAATTCAGTCTAAGCGATGGATTAATAACATGGTTGATGATGATACTAGTGTGACAGCGTAACTATAACGTTGTGCTATAGTTGTTGAGTCAAGCCTCACACCGAACGATTTCATCAATCAAAGCTTTAAAATAACTCACACCAAAAGGGCACATTCGAAATATCCGAATGTGCCCTTTTTATATTGGCTTTTCTTGAGTTGGAACGCTTAAAGCTCAGTGAATCGATGGATAATTTGATTCGAGCTGCCTCGCCATTCTAGATTGAGGTCTCGTTTATCTTGCTCGTATTTGCCATCGATTAATGTGTCGATGTATTGCGTCACTTCACGCTGCGCGTCGTCCAGCTCTTCAAGCGTGTAACCTGTCCAAACCCAAATATCTTTGCCTGGGCACTCTTCTCTTACGCGTTTTACAAGCTTAAGAATGTGAGGCACATTCGCTGGATGCAAAGGGTCACCACCAGACAGAGATAAACCACGACGTTTGATGCGTGTGTCGTTTAGGTCTGCAATGATTTTGTCTTCCGCTTCTTGCGTGAAAAACACACCAGAATCCAAGCGTTGCGTCGACTGGTTATAACAGCCGCGGCACTGGTGTACACAGCCCGACACAAACAGCGTGCAGCGTGTACCTGGTCCGTTAACAACGTCGATTGGATAGTATTGGTGGTAGTTCATAATCGTGCCTTGTTTTGCTGGCTAGAAAAGAAAATCAACCTACGACAGGTTGATTTTCATTATTAGGTTTGAGCTTAAGTAAACCTTACAGGTGTTTAACTCGACGCTTCACTTCTTCTTGCTTACCGAAGTTAAACGGACGTGCATCTGGGCTGCCTAGATAGCCACAAACACGACGTGTCACTGACACTTTGGTTGAATCATGGTTGCCACAGCTTGGGCAAGTGAAGCCTTTACTTGTACAGTCAAACTCACCGTTGTAACCACACTCGTAACACTCATCAATCGGAGTGTTTGTACCGTAGTAAGGAACGCGGGTGTAACTGTAGTCCCACACGTTTTCTAGTGCTTCAACGTTACGTTGCATGTTCGGGAACTCGCCGTAACAGATAAAGCCGCCGCTTGAGATTTCTGGGTAAGGCATCTCAAAGTCGATCTTGTCGTATGGGTTCACCTTTTTCTCAACATCTAGGTGGAAGCTGTTGGTGTAGTAACCTTTGTCTGTTACGCCTTCAATAACGCCGAACTCTTTCGCGTCGATGCGGCAGAAACGGCTACATAGGTTCTCACTTGGCGTTGCGTATAGGCTGAAACCGTAACCAGTATCTTCTGCCCAACCGTTTACTGTGTCTTTCAGGTGCTTGATGATTGCTACTGCTTTTTCACGTAGAACAGCGTCATCATAAACGTGCGCTTCTGTACCGAATAGCGCGTTAATTGTCTCGTGTACACCGATGTAACCAAGAGAAATAGACGCACGACCGTTTTTGAAGATGTCTGCGATTGAGTCGTCAGCTTTCAGGCGAACACCACACGCACCTTCCATGTAAAGGATTGGTGCAACACGTGCTTTCACGTTTTCTAGACGAGTGATACGTGTTTCTAGCGCTTTACGAGCAAGACGTAGACGGTCGTTTAGAAGCTCGTAGAATTTCTCTTCGCTGCCGTTTGCACGGATAGCGATACGAGGAAGGTTCAAGCTCACTACGCCAAGGTTGTTACGACCTTCGTGAATCAACTCGCCGTTTTCTTCGTAAGTACCAAGGAAGCTACGACAGCCCATAGGTGTTTTGAATGAACCCGTTACTTCTACTACTTTGTCGTAGTTAAGAATGTCTGGGTACATACGCTTAGACGCACACTCAAGCGCAAGTTGCTTGATGTCGTAGTTTGGATCTTCTGATTTGTGGTTCAAGCCATCTTTGATGCCGAATACAAGTTTAGGGAATACCGCTGTTTTACGGTTCTTACCTAGACCTGCAATACGGTTCTTCAGAATAGACTTCTGGATAAGGCGTGATGCCCAGCTTGTACCAAGACCAAAACCAAACGTAACGAATGGGGTTTGACCGTTCGCCGTGTGTAGCGTGTTTACTTCGTACTCTAGAGATTGGAATGCGTCGTAACACTCTTTCTCAGTACGTGCTTTTGCGAACTCTTCTGGCTCAGCAATGTTCCACTCTTTTGCGATCTCTAGGTGTTTCTCGTAGCTTGTGATTACGTACGGTTCTAGAACTTCATCAATACGGTTGATGGTTGTACCGCCGTAAATGTGGCTCGCTACTTGAGCAATGATCTGTGCTGTTACTGCTGTTGCTGTTGAAATTGATTTAGGCGTATCAATCTCAGCGTTACCCATTTTAAAGCCGTGCGTTAGCATGCCTTTAAGATCGATAAGCATACAGTTAAACATTGGGAAGAACGGTGCGTAATCCAAGTCGTGGTAGTGAATGTCACCTACTTCGTGCGCTTGAACCACATCGCGAGGAAGGATGTGTGTCTTCGCGTAATGTTTCGCTACGATACCTGCCAACAAGTCACGTTGAGTCGGGATTACTTTACCGTCTTTGTTCGCGTTCTCGTTGATTAGGTCTAGGTTGCTTTCTTCAATCAGACCTTCGATTTCACGAGTTAGTGCGCTTTGTTTCTCACGAGCGATGTCGCGATCGTGGCGGTATTCGATGTAAGAACGTGCTAGGGCTTTGTAAGGACCTTGCATGAGTTCATTTTCGACTAAGTCTTGAATCTCATGGATGTGAACTTCATCGTGATCCTGAAGCTGTAACTCAACTGCCAGAGCAACATTTAGTGCATAAATGGCGACATCTTTGTCTTTGTTTTCCGCTGCAGCTTCTACTGCTGCTTGTATACGATCCCTGTTGAACGGAGCTCTTGAGCCGTCACGCTTGATTACGATTGGTTTCACTTTTTCTCCTTACCCCAGCATACTCACAGAGTTATCCACAAACACACTATATGGGGTTATTTTTTATTCTGCTGACACAATATATTGTGGCGTATTTAACGAGAAGCACCAATTGAAAACATTGATTTTGATCAATAAAAAATGGGTAGCGAACAAGAACAAATCGATCTTATTGGCGTTGATCTCACTTGCGAAGAAAACTGTGAAAATTGCAAAATTGGAGCGAAATCCACTTGCTTTTTTTCGAGGTCTTATAGGATAAAGGATGGAAAGGAATGCGCTAAATTATAGGAGTGCGATAGACCAAAATGCGATCACTTTTTGTTACGGTAATATTACTTTTTAGTTCTCTTTCATTTGCTCAAAATTCCGTCAAATTAACCAGCTGGAATATTGAATGGCTATCTATAGATGGTGGAAAAGTGTCTAGAACACCACAAGATTTTGAAAAACTGACCCACTATGTGGATAAGACACAAGTCGATATTCTTGCTTTTCAAGAAGTCGAAAGTGTCGCCGCAATCCAAAAAGCCGTTGGCAATGATTTCACTATTTATCTGTCCGATCGTTCAAACGCCTCCAACCGACACCTTCAGTTCAATGACACCAATCAATACACCGGTTTTGCGGTACGTAATGGTATGAGCGTGTTGGACAAACCAGACTTTTCTATCACACGAGGCAACAGCAAGCTCCGCTTCGCCAGCTACCTTGTCTTGAATCCAAACCAAGACAACGAGACTCACCTACTCTCTGTGCATCTAAAAGCGGGATGCAGTGGTGCGTATCGCAATAATCGCGATTGTAAGATCGTGAAACAACAAGGACAGGCACTAGCCAAATGGATAAAAGCGCGCGAGGACAACAAACAACAATATGTGGTGCTTGGCGACTTTAACCACAATTTGGGTTATCGAGGAGATTGGTTATGGGACGTGCTATCGGACAGTACCAATGCAAAGCTAGTGACCAAAAATACCAAAGCGGAATGTAAAGTACGTTCTAATCGTAATCCGAATAAAACCCATCAATTCCGCTCTGTGATCGATCACATCATAGTGAGTGGTGATTTAAAGGCGTCGTCAGGTGTTCAAACCGTTTTTAAAACACAAGATGTGCTCGACTATAAGCTGAGTGACCATTGCCCAGTTTCTACTACGCTCTCATTTTAACGTTGAAAAACTCTTTTTAGCATTGAAATTCGCTCTTTATCGACTAACCATTGTTTTAGCGGTGAATGACCCAACCAACATTGCCGCAATAAATAGCAGAACTTGTGTGTTGCCAGTAAAAAGGCTGGCAACCGCAGGTCCAGGACACACACCGAGTAAGCCCCACCCAATACCAAACAGTGCTGCACCGCCAACTAACTTTTTGTCTATCGCTTTAGAAGTTGGACAGACAATCTCATCACCAAACACAGATTCGCTTCTTGGCTTTATTAATAAAAGATAAGCAGGAACGAACACCGCAAGTGCTCCGCCCATAACGAAGGCTAAGCTTGGGTCCCACGCGCCGGTAATATCGAGGAAGCCGATCACTTTTGCCGGATCAGCCATACCGGAAATCACCATACCAATACCGAAGAGCGCACCAGAAAATGCAACGATAGAAATTTGCTTAATACTTTTCATTACCTGAGTTTTCATAACGACACTATTCCTTACGAGACTAGTAAGACGGTTAACATGGCGGTTGCCATAAAAGTACACGTTGCGACTACAGAACGGATAGAGAAACGCCCCATCCCACAAATGCCATGACCACTTGTGCAACCATTACCGATACGTGTACCGACCCCAACCAGTAAACCAGCAACGACAACCAAACCAAGAGAGCCGCTGTACTCAGTTGGTACATACCCGCCAAGAGCATAAACAGCAAACACACCGCCCAATGCCATCGCAATTAAGAAGACAATTCGCCAAACTCGGTCCGCATTCTCAACGGCACCATTTAAGATCCCGCTGATTCCAGCGGTCTTGCCATTGAAAAGCATCAATACTACCGCTGATGCGCCAACCATGACGCCGCCCAAAAGCGACATCCAAGGAACTTCAAACATAACAACCACCCGTATAAAGTTTTGAATTACTGCTTACAGAAAACTTGGTTAAACGCCTCGATCAGCGGACCAACTCTTTCATCAGAAATCGAATAGAACACCTGCTGAGAAACCTTTCGAGCTTTGATGATGTCGTGTTTTCTCAATACGGTGAGGTGTTGTGAAAAGGCTGATTGGCTTAATGTTGAGCCTTCAAACAGTTCACCGACCCCTTTTTCGCCTTCAATAAGCTTGCACATCACGATTAAGCGCTCTGGATGAGCCATTATTTTAAGTAGCTCACTCGCTTCGGTCGCACTTTGTAGCATACTGTCGCCCATTCTTATGCCTCTTCATCAATACGTTAAGTTTTATTAGATATTACTAATTAATATTATTAAGTCAATGCTAATGTAGTCAAATTAACATTAGACATGGCTAATTTATTTAAGTAAGGTGTAGGCGTTTTCGATCATTCAGTAGGAGAAATCCATGAGCAAAATCGTGATTATTGGTGGTGTTGCTGGCGGTGCATCTGCAGCAGCTCGCGCTCGTCGTCTTAGTGAAGACGCAGAAATCATTATGTTTGAACGCGGTCCATTTGTGTCATTTGCAAACTGTGGCTTGCCGTACCACATTGGTGGCGATATCCAAGAACGCAGCAAACTGCTTCTTCAAACGCCTGAGAGCTTTTTAGTGCGTTTCAATGTTGATGTTCGTGTAATGAACGAAGTGGTTTCAATTAACCGCCAAGATAAAACGGTTACGGTTAAGAACCTACTTGATGGCTCTGAATACCAAGAGAGCTACGACTTTCTTCTACTTAGCCCTGGTGCAGGTCCAGTTGTGCCGCCTATTCCGGGTATTGATAACCCATTGACGCATTCGCTGCGTAATATCCCAGATATGGATCGCATCATTAAGACGATCGAAACCAACAAAGTGGAACACGCTACGGTCGTTGGTGGTGGTTTCATCGGTTTGGAAATGATGGAAGCCTTCCACCAGCTTGGCGTAAAAACCACATTGGTTGAAATGGCGGATCAAGTGATGACGCCCGTTGACCGAGAAATGGCTGGCTTTGCTCATGCAGAAATCCGAGAGAAAGGCATCGACCTGCGTTTAGGCGTTGCTCTATCTTCTGTTGAATATGTGGCGAACCAATCTGTTGCGAACATAGAAGCGGGTGAAGATGACGCACACCAACACCTTCAAGGAAAACTGACGCTGTCTCTAAACAATGGTGATCAGCTTGATACCGATATCCTGATCATGGCTATTGGTGTACACCCTGAAACAAAACTCGCGCAAGAAGCCGGTCTTCAAATTGGTGCACTAGGCGGTATTTACACCAACGAGTACATGCAGACCAGCGATCCTTCTATCTATGCCGTTGGTGATGCGGTTGAAGAGAAAGACTTTGTCACTGGCGAACAAACACTTGTTCCGTTGGCGGGACCAGCAAACCGTCAAGGTCGTATGGCAGCAGACAACATGCTTGGTCGCCAAGAAACTTACCAAGGTACGCAAGGCACGGCGATCTGCAAGATCTTTGATTTAGCCGTCGCTTCTACTGGTAAAAACGAGAAACAGCTAAAACGTGACAACATCACTTATGAAAAAGTGTATGTCCACACAGCCAGCCACGCGAGTTACTATCCTGGCGCAGAAACTGTGTCGTTCAAAATGCTGTTTGATCCAGCAACCGGAAAGATTTTAGGTGCGCAAGCAGTAGGTAAAGATGGCGTTGATAAACGTATCGACGTAATGGCAGTCGCTCAGCGTGCTGGTATGACAGTAGAACAACTACAACACCTTGAGCTAACTTACGCGCCACCGTATGGTTCAGCGAAAGATGTGATTAACCAAGCGGCGTTCGTTGCGAATAACATCATTAAAGGTGACGCAACAGCGATTCATTTTGATGAAATCGACAACCTGTCAGAAGATCAAGTGCTGCTTGATGTTCGTAATCCGGGAGAATTGGAATCCGTAGGTTTCATTGAAGGCGCGATCAATATTCCTGTCGACCAACTTCGTCAACGCATGAATGAACTGCCGAAAGACAAAGAGATCGTGATTTATTGTCAGGTCGGCTTGCGCGGTAACGTCGCTTATCGTCAACTGGTCAATTCAGGATTTAAAGCACGTAACCTACTTGGTGGTTACCGTACCTATAAGTTCGCAAGAGCTTAATCTCTGATTATAAATATCTAAGTTTAGGGCTGAAAAAAGGGGCATATTATGTGCCCCTTTCTACATTTCAGATTCGACTAATTGAATAATCTTGGTCGCTTTTTCGAAGTGATCGAGTTGATGAATTTGAATCCACCAAGTCGCCGCTTCCATCAGTAACTCAGGGTTGTCATTCTTATTAGCGAAAAAGGCATAAAAGGACACACCAACATTGTCGCCTTTCTGCTCTATTTTCTTCTTACACACCTGAATGATTTTGTCTCTTAACGCGATGTTCATTGCCTTTCCCTTTCTCTTTGCGACAGCAAAATTAGCCCAAAAAATAGAATAACTGTATTTATATACAGTTATTCTTAGTAAGGCAAATAAACATAATCATCTAGATGAATATTCTCGCACGAAGACCTAATACCCAAGTGCTGCTTTTGTTCGAAAATGCTGGGTCTTTGATGTATTGAATATCCGGTGTGATTTGAATGTAGTCGTTCAACTGCATGTTGTAGTATAGCTCGGCAGTGAACTGTTCAGAGTCATCCACACCATAAGCGTGCTCTAGGTTATCGTTAACATGGCTCCAGTTGATGGCTAAGCCTAGGTTGTTGGTTGGTTTACCTAAACCAAAGTAACCAATCCCCACCGTTAGGGAGCGATCATAAAGTGCCACATCGCCTTCCGAGAAGCCACCACGAACAAATGGCATTAATTGCTCTGTAGCAAAGTAGCTTGCTGAAAAGCTAATACCCTGCCCGCTGTCTTTATTCGTTAAGTTATGCTGCGTGCCGCCATCCAAATGCCAAGCAGTTAGGTGAACATTGTCGGTATAGATTTGGTCTTGTGAAGCCGTCCAACCCAGCTCGAACGTCGTAAACAATTTATGATCGTTGAATAAGGTATCGAAGCCATCAAATGGTTCATCTGAACGCCCTTTACCATCTGCGACGCCTGCAACCATATAGAAGTTATCAGTCAGCATGTGTCCCACGGCTAAGCCCAGAATCCCATCATCCGGTAGACCAATGGAACCACCACCAGTACTGAATGCAAGGTTACTGAATCCGGTCCACGGACTGGCTAAAGCGTATGTATCAACATAGTCAGTGGTATCTAAGAAACCCACCATGAACGAGGTTTTGCCACCATTGAGCTTTTGTTTCCAATATAGGTTAGTTAGGCGAGCACCTTGATCACTGTACGCAGGACCAATCATACCTGCATAACCTAACCCATTGCCGATGAAGCTAAACTCTTTTGGTGACAAATCACTATAAGCATGGCGGTGTTCGACTTTCCAAACCAATCCGCCCGTATTTCCAGACTCAAGACCAACCAGATTCCAGCTACCATAAAAACGAGCTACACCAGCACTTGCGGTATCTTCACCGCCACTTTGCGGGTCAGACGCCGTTAAGCCAAGCGCTTGGTAATCCAAACCAAACGTTAAGTTATGATCTTCCGCTAGTGACTCTCGCCAAGTGCGTTTTTCACGAGCATTTTCAGCAATGGTATTATCAACCGTATCAGGGCTACCAAAGTTCGCCGCGTTAATCGATGACGCCATTACAAGTGAAAGAGCGAAAAAACTAAGCTTTGGAACAGTTACTTTCATGTCTGGTTTCTCATTAAATTGATTTCTAGAAAAAGAGTTTAATGATTCAGCGTTTTGAAAATTGCCATTAAGCGACAGCTCACTGCTTTTTGTATTTTCGGTGGTGTACTCTTATCGATAAGGTCGAATTGAAACCTCGTCCATCTGGTAGATGGTTTCTACGTTCGAAGCTCCGTCGGAGTATGAAACATCCGCCTTAGTCTTTTTCACATGCAGATCCCCTTTCACCCAAATTGGCTCGTAAAGAGAAGTCAGTTTCAAACCTTTCGGATAATCGACCAAAACAATCTGGTTTGCAGGTGGCGGTGGCGTATGGATGCAAGCGCCCATAGTTGGAACAAGGAAAAATTTTGTGACAACGTCATTGTTAAATTCTACTGGCGTTACAAAGCCAGGAATTTCATAAGTATCTTCAGTAAGTGTTGTGTTTGGCATTGATGCCAACATACGACGATGCTGAGTAATCTCTTCGCGCTTTTTGAACAACCATTCAATGTCTAAGTCGTCAGCTTTTAAGCTGTCTTCTAATTCCTTCATGGTTTGTTTCTGTTGCTCATTAAGATTTTGAGCATCACGGTATCTTGCAAGAGAACCAAGTTCAAAAAGTTGTTGGTCTGTGAGTTTTACAAATGGGTCTTCAATCTGAGGGACATCCACTGGCAACAATTGCTCCCAGCTTAATTGATCGGCGGATACATTTGATGAAGCCAGCAAAACTAAGCCAGCCAATAGGTACTTCTTCATACGTTCCCTTGAATAGTTCTTTGTCTTTTAGAGAAAAATTTGGGGACAATAGCGCCCCCAAATAGTCGAAAGAGTTTACTACAAGGTATTCTTGTGGATCTTGCCGTCTTTCATAATTACTTTGAATTTATCTTGGTAATCGTTAAGAATTGTGATGTCTTGCAGAGGATTCCCATCCACCAGCACTACATCAGCGTAAGCGCCCGGCTCTACAACGCCGAGTTTTCCGTATTTATATGGATTCATGCCACCCGACCAGCTTAGCACTTCTGCGGCATTCGATGTGCCCATCTTCATGATCTCATATGGTGTAAAACCGACTTTCTCCATCCAAACCATGTTGTCTGCTTGGCGCGTATTGTATGCAGGGCCAAACATATCGCCACCAGTAACAATCAACAGGTCATATTTACGCGCCCATTCAAACATTTGCTTCGCGCCTTCGTTTACTTTGGTCGCTTTGGCTTTTTGATCCGGGCTGAAGAAGGTGATCTTTTCAGGTTCAGCAAAGGCTTCAAGAGACATCACCGCTTGTGCAGAAAGTGCCACACCCTTTTCTTTCATTCGCTTAATGGTTTCTTCGGAAATTAAGAAGTTATGCTCAATCACTTTTACGCCAGCATCAATGGCACGGTTAACCGAACGATCATGATAAGCATGCGCCATAACGTAGGTACCGTAATCTTCTGCTACGCCAACAATCGCTTCCATCTCTTGTTTAGAGAATTGCGTCATGTGAATTGGATCGAACTCACTCGCAACACCACCGCCGGCCATTATTTTAATCTGCGTCGCGCCCGAACGTAAGTTCTGACGTGCAGCACGACGAGCTTCTGTTTCGCCATCGACGATATAGCCAAAGCCGTGGCGTTCAAGATCGTCAACGCGTCCTGGAACATCGTTAAAGCTACCGGTATCCGCGTGACCACCAGTTTGGCTCAAGAAGCCCCCCGCTGGGAACAATCGCGGTCCCTCAAGCAAACCATTGTTGATGGCTTTTGCGATACCAAGAATATTACAGCCTGCATCACGAGCCGTCGTAAAGCCTTGGTCGAGATACTGCATCATGGAAACATGAGCACGAGCCCCCATCGCCATTTGATCATAACCATCTCTACCAACCAACATGCCTTCTTGAATACACATGTGGGAATGCATGTCGATTAAGCCAGGGATCATGGTTAAGCCTTCGCCATTAATTGTTGTCGTTTGCTTATCAGCTTTAATTGGTTTCGGTGAGATTTCCTTAATCATGTTATCCACGACTAAGACATTTTGGTTTTGAAGTAGCTTTTCATCGGTGCCATTGAAAACATCAACGTTAGTAAACAGTGTCGATGCTGCATTCGCGTTTAAGGCAAATGCACAAGATAGCGCAACAAAAGAAAGGTTCTTCTTAGAAATTGTCATTATTACACCTACGTTTTTTGGATAGTTGGGGTCCATTTCCTATAACTTCCCTGTCAGAACAGCGGTGTTATGAGGGCATCTATTTCTGTGATCACCAAAAACGACTGATCAGGCAAAAAACATATGAAACAGACGGCTTACGTTAAAAACATAGAAGTCATCATGACGACTTTCAAGGCGGTTTAATTGCCTTTACACGACAACATGCGGATATTGTGAAAGAAATGCGAGTTGAGACAAAAACCTCCGATTATTCAGAGGCTTTATGTGTTACGTTTCATTTGACGGAGGGGCACAACAAAGACTGACGATACGCTTTAGGCGTGAGATTCATCATTCGCTTAAACGCGCGGGTGAAGTGAGCAGAATCTGAATAGCCTGTTTTGAGTGCAATGTGCGTAATACTGAGGTCTCGGTCCGCTAACAGTTCCAACGTTTGTTTAAGTACTAACCCTTCGATCACTTCTCGATAAGTTGTGTTCTCGCTCGCCAACCGCCTTTGTATGGTGCGAGCGTTCATGTCAATCAACTCGCCAGCAAACTGGATAGAGATCTTTCCCATCGAGAGATAAGGCGTCAGCGCCCTTGCTAATGCATCACTAAACTTATCATTCTCACCACGAAAACTCGTGTTTGGCGCCGTTTGAGATGGCGTGAAAGCAATCGGCTGGTTAATCCATTCGTTCGGAATCGAGATAGCAGTAACCGGTCTTCTAGTAAAGAACTGGGCACTTTTCATCCCAGGTAATAGATTGAATGGCTCGGCTTCTATGTCTTGAATCCCGACCTCCGCCAATCGCCACTGTGAACCCACAAGCTTTTTGAGTAGTTCATTCATAAACATGGCGGAGAACATTTCCGCGTAACGAAACCATTCTCTCTTTGCGTCTTGTTTTTCTCTGACGAGCCACCATTTACCGCCACGCGATACGACCGAAAGACTGACATTATCTGAGATCTGTTTTAGCAGTTGGGAGACTTCTTCTAACGCTGCTTTAAGTGAGTGCGTTTGGGTAATTTGATTGGCAAACCTAGGAACGTAGATATCGTGACAAAGCGTCCAAGTAAGCAAGGCAAACTTCTCTGGTGATGCTCGTTCACCTAAGGTTTGGAATACCGACTTTAATGCACTTTCTGGCACAAATGCATTAGAGGATTGGCTGGATAAGATATCCTGTGGCATACGTGCGGTTTCAAGTAATGAATGAATATCACCATCAAGCTCATTGAGCATCGTAGCAAAAAGCTTTACTTCTTCCGAGTGGACCAAAGGAATATCTGTATTGGGCATACAAGCTATCATCTTAAAATACCAAGGATTATTTTAGTTTAAGCACAAACTTCCGGGCTGTCATTAGTCACAATCCAAGTGCAATTTGATAATGAGAGACGACTCACTCTGAACAGAAGAGCCAACGCACATTGGCATTCAACATAGACCATTGCCTGTTCAAGAACTTGCCAATTCACGCCACAGATACGTTCTATTCACTTTTAAAGCACTATTTAAAGCGCTATTTATACTTCTATGAATGTGATGATTTTCACGCTTTCTTAATCAGCAATCGTTTTCTAGGAATTTTTCCTAGTCGATCTAAGCCCTCCTCTCATGTAGTTAAAAAGAGGACTCTCTACAATCGCCAGCAGTTAAAAGAAAGCGAGCACGCAAGTGCATCACACTAATACAAGAGAGTTCACGATGTTAAAATTCCTTGAACAAGTCCGGAAGCCTACCCTAGACCTTCCAGTCGAAGCGCGTAGAAAAATGTGGTTCAAACCATTTATCCAATCTTACCTAGTGGTATTTATTGGCTATTTGACGATGTACCTGATCCGTAAAAACTTCAACGTCGCACAAAACGACATGATTTCTACTTACGGTTTGTCGATGACAGATCTAGGTTTGATTGGTCTCGGTTTCTCGATTACTTATGGTATCGGTAAGACCGTGGTTTCCTACTATGCCGATGGTAAAAACACCAAGCAGTTCCTTCCTTTCATGCTTATCCTTTCTGGTCTGGCAATGCTTGGTTTCAGTTTCAGCATGGGCGGTGGCAGCGCAAGCTTGTTCTTGATGGTGGCGTTCTACGCACTAAGTGGTTTCTTCCAAAGTACTGGTGGTCCTTCTAGTTACTCGACCATTACTAAGTGGACACCGCGTAACAAGCGTGGTTCTTACCTAGGTCTTTGGAACATGTCTCACAACGTAGGTGGTGCGGGTGCTGCAGGTGTAGCTCTGTTTGGTGCAAACTACTTGTTCGACGGTCACGTAATCGGCATGTTCGTGTTCCCTTCTATCATTGCGATCATCGTTGGTTTCATCGGTATGCGCTATGGTAACGACTCTCCTGAAGCCTACGGTCTAGGTAAAGTAGAAGAGCTATTTGATGAAGCAGTCAGCGAAGAAGACGAAGCGGCTGAAGGCAATCAAATGACTAAGAAAGAGATCTTTGTTGAGTACGTTCTGAAAAACAAAGTGATCTGGCTACTTTGCTTCGCAAACATCTTCCTTTACATCGTGCGTATCGGTATCGACCAATGGTCAACGGTTTACGCATACCAAGAACTTGGTCTATCAAAAGAAGCAGCAATCTCTGGCTTCACCCTATTCGAAGTGGGTGCGCTTGTGGGTACTTTGATGTGGGGTTACCTGTCTGACCTTGCAAATGGTCGCCGTGCGCTAGTGGCTTGTGTTTCTTTGGGTTTGATCATCGTATCACTTGAGTTCTACCAACACGCAACCAGTGAGTTCATGTACCTAGCGTCACTATTTGTTCTTGGCTTCCTAGTATTTGGTCCTCAACTGCTTATCGGTGTTGCTGCGGTTGGCTTTGTTCCTAAGAAAGCAATTAGTGTGGCAGACGGCGTAAAAGGCACATTCGCTTACCTAATTGGTGACAGCTTCGCGAAGTTGGGTCTAGGTATGATTGCAGACGGTACACCAATCTTTGGTCTAACGGGTTGGAAAGGCACGTTCGCTGCCCTAGATACCTCGGCAATGATTTGTATTGTTTTGCTTGCTTTCGTTGCTATCGCAGAAGAGAAAAAGATTCGTCAAAACAAGAAGAAGCTTGAACTCGCAGAAAACCAAGCTTAATCAAACAGCGCGCTTTGTTAGTCAAAGCGCGCTAGATCATTAAATAAACTTGGTCAATTTAGTATCATAGTAAGTTTTTATTGAGCTTAGATACCAATCAAAACAAATAGGTGTTTATTCTTGCTGGCTAAAATCACTTATAGCTTTGTTGGAAATTTTGTAGTTAGAGCAACTAGCTAACGGCAATCTCCGCCTCGCTCTAAGCGATTTTTTCTGCGCAATTTTCTAAACACTTATTTATCCCGATTGGTATTGAGCTCATTTTCGTTTGTGTATTGCTGAAGTTTGGTATTTAAGATGATTAACGTAGCGCTTGTTGATGACCATGTCATTGTTCGTTCAGGATTTGCTCAGTTGTTGAGCCTTGAGCCAGACATGAATGTTGTAGGTGAATTTAGCTCGGTAGCAGAAGCTCGAGTGGGATTACCTGCGTGCAAGCCAAGTGTAGTTATCCTAGATATCTCGATGGCAGACGAAAGTGGGCTTACCCTACTCTCCGAAATCCCTTCAGGCATTGCTTGTGTCATGCTTAGCGTGCACGACTCTCCCGCAATGGTTGAAAAGTCACTTAAACTCGGCGCAAAAGGTTACCTAAGTAAACGTTGTAGTCCTGACGAGTTGATTCAAGCCGTACGAACCAGTGCTTTGGGCGGTTGTTATTTAACGCCTGATATTGCGTTGAAGCTCGCGACACCAAGTGACAAAGCGGCAACGCTGACTCAACTGACTCGCAGAGAAAACGAAGTGTGCCAATTATTGGCTCGTGGTTTAGATGTGAAATCAATCGCCACTGAGCTTGGTTTAAGCCATAAAACCGTTCACGTTCACCGTGCAAACGCCATGGATAAGCTTGGCGTGAAGAACAACGTTGAGCTCGCCAAACTGTTCTCGCAAGAGTCGTTTTAATGCGTAGCTACACCATCACCTCCATTTGCGGTTTATTCATGACAGGATGCTCGTGGTTCTGTCTGTGGGTGATCGCTTATTACTTTGTGAACGATGCGGAGCTCGCGATCTTGTTGTTCCCTTTTGCGTTGCGTTTGGGACTAACACTGCATACGCGTACAAAGTATTGGGCAACGATTTATCTCGCCGAATGGGGATTGACCGTTGCTCTTGCTCTACTTCTTGAACAGCCGCAATGGCTAATGGTGTTGGTTGCCAGCTTCCTGAGTATGCCGGTTGTTTACCTTGCTAAGCGTTATTACAAAGGCGATCAGAACCAGCATTTAGCGGTTATGGCGGTCGTGTTGCTCGTGACGTCTTGTATTAACGTACTAGCGGTTGGTTATCATGTTCAATCTGTCTACATGGCATGGTTAGCTAGCATTGCTGGCGGTTTGTTAGTTCTGCCAATGTGCTATTTGCTTTGGAACTATCTCTTCCAAAGCCCTTGGTCACCGCTGACCTCGAATTTGTTAGCCAACGAAGTTCAGTTCAAAGTTCGTCATATTCTGCTATACAGTGTGTTGTTGATTGCCAGCATTTTGGTTCAAACCAGCCTGCCGGATGAGTTAAAACGCTTCGCACCTTTCTGCATGGCAATCCCAATCATTGTGCTTGCGCTACGCTACGGCTGGCAAGGTGCCCTGCTTGCGACCATGTTAAATAGTATCGCGCTGATTGCTGCGCGAAGCGGTGTTTCGAATCTGGAAATCACTGACCTTCTGTTATCCCTTTCGGCACAAACCCTAACTGGCATCATGCTCGGTTTAGCGGTGCAGAAACAAAAAGATCTTAACCAAAAGCTTCGTGGTGAATTATCGAGAAACCAAACCTTGTCTCGACAGCTCATCCAAGCGGAAGAGTCGGTGCGTCGTGACGTGGCAAGAGAACTGCACGATGAAATTGGTCAGAACATCACAGCGATCCGTACCCAAGCGAGCATCATTAAGCGGGTCGATAACGCTGAAATGAACACACGCTGTGCCGATATGATCGAAAACCTATCACTCAATGTTTATGACACGACCAAACATCTGCTGAGCAAACTTCGCCCGAAGATGCTCGATGATTTGGACTTAAAAGACTCCGTTCACCAGTTAACCCGTGAAATGGAGTTCGACAATCATGGCACTCGCGTTGTGCTTGATTGGCAAGGTGACTATGAGTCTTTAGGCGACACGCTAAAAGTCACCCTATTCCGTTTATGCCAAGAAGCGTTAAACAACGCAGCTAAATACGCGAATGCGACGTCTATCGTTATCGAGCTCTCTATTAAGGAGAACATTTCGTTGAACATCGCTGACAACGGCATTGGTTTCAAAACCGAAGACTGCATGAAAGGCATGGGCGTTCGCGGCATGCAAGAACGTGTACAAGCGCTTGGCGGCAAAATGTATATCTACTCTTTGAACGATCATGTGGATGGCACACAAATCGCCATCACATTACCTAAGGTGTAACGAGCATGTTTGGATTATTTCAGTCTCCGAGCTACAACCAAGCTCCCCTTAGCAAAGACCAAGTGGATGAACGCTATCGCTATTGGCGTCTACACATCATGCTGGGTATGTATCTTGGTTATGCGGGCTTTTACTTCACTCGTAAAACGTTTAACTACGCTGCACCCGCGATGATTGCTGATTTAGGTTTAGATAAAGCCGACATCGGTATGATTGGTACGCTTTTTTACATCACCTATGGTTTATCGAAGTTTATCTCGGGCACCATATCTGACCGTTCTAACCCTCGCTTTTTCATGGGTGTCGGTTTAATCGCGACGGGCCTTATCAATATCACGTTTGGCTTCTCTAGCTCTTTGGTTGCACTCGCTGCTCTTTGGGTGATGAACGCTTGGTTCCAAGGTTGGGGCTGGCCTTCGTGCTCTAAGTTACTTACGACGTGGTATTCGCGCTCAGAACGTGGTTTCTTGTGGGCAATTTGGAACACCGCCCATAACGTAGGCGGCGCTTTAATTCCCCTACTCGTTGGATTTCTTACATTCCATTACAGCTGGCGAGAAGGCTTTATCGTACCGGGCGTTATCGGCGTCATTCTTGGTGTCATTGTTTGTTGGCGCTTACGCGATAAACCGACCACTCAAGGACTGCCAACGGTTGGTCAATGGCGTGATGACAAGTTAGAACTGGCGCAAGAAAATCACGGGCAAGGTCTGAGTTATAAAGAAATCCTCAAACAATACGTGTTCAACAACAAGTACATTTGGTTGCTCGCATTTAGCTATGTACTGGTTTACATCGTGCGCACCGCCATCAATGACTGGGGGAATTTGTACCTGACAGAACAACACCACTACAGTCTAATCAATGCCAACGCAGCATTGTCGATGTTTGAAATCGGTGGCTTTGTTGGTTCTCTAGTGGCTGGTTGGGGATCGGATAAACTGTTCGGTGGTAACCGAGGTCCAATGAACCTCTTGTTTGCCGCAGGCATATTCCTATCTGTCGCCGCACTGTGGTTGATGCCATTAACCAACTTCGCATTCCAAGCTGCTGGGTTATTCTCGATTGGTTTCTTCGTATTTGGTCCACAAATGTTGATTGGAATGGCAGCAGCGGAATGTTCACACAAAGATTCCGCTGGTGCAGCAACGGGCTTTGTTGGTTTGTTTGCTTACATGGGTGCCGCACTTTCTGGCTACCCATTAGCATTGATTCTTGAAGAATACAGCTGGACTGGATTCTTTATCACCATCTCGGTATGCGCAGCCGTTATTGGCTTGCTGTTGTTACCGTTCTTACAGGCTCAACCTTCAAGAAAGCCGCTCGCTCCCAAACTTAGGTTGTAGACACCTGATTGTAGAAGCGACTTCTACACCTCTTAGGGTGAGTTAACCGCTCACCCGCCCAATCTCCACTATTTTTTGCTTCCGATTCAGTTCGGAGGGTTTTCTACGGGTAAAATTCATGAATTCGAATACTATTTCATCAAAATGCTTCTTCAAAATGGACAATAAGATCCAAAACTACGACTGGGGAAGCCGCACGTCTATCCACGATTTATTTGGCTTTGCTAACGAAGCTCAACAACCTCAAGCCGAGGTTTGGATGGGCACGCATCCGAATGGTTGCTCTATCGTTAAACAGGGAAGTACTGCTGCTTCGAGTACAACTGTTTCATTATCAGAATTGATCAATCAGGACCCGTCAGCGTTTCTATCCCAAAGTACGGCAGACGCCTTTGGTGACCTACCTTTCCTTTTCAAGATTCTTGCAGCAGATAAAGCCTTGTCAATTCAAGTGCACCCAAACAAGCAAGATGCTGAGATCGGTTATGCAAAAGAACAACAACTAGGTGTACCGCTGAGTGCATTCAATCGGAATTACAAAGATGCCAACCACAAGCCAGAACTGGTTTACGCCCTAACGGAATATCAAGCAATGAACGGCTTTCGTCCATTTGATGAAATCATCGCTGAGTTCCGCCTGTGTGACATTCCTGAAATCAACGGCTACTTAGAACAACTTGAGCGCAATCCCAACCAAGATGGGTTGTGTCAGTTCTTCGTAGAGATTCTTTCCATGGAAGAAGCACGCAAGGCTAACGCAGTGGATCACTTATTAAGTTACGCAGCAGCCAACCTAGTACGCCCTGTGTGCGAATTGATTTTAGACCTTGCTACGCAGTACCCGAATGACGTGGGTTTGTTTGCCCCTTTACTGCTGAATGTTATTACGCTTAAACCCGGTGAAGCCATGTTCTTAAGCGCAAGAACACCTCATGCTTACATTAAAGGCACCGGTCTGGAAATCATGGCGAACTCAGACAACGTACTTCGCGCTGGTTTAACACCAAAACACATGGATGTGGAAGAACTGGTTAAGTGTACCGACTTTATTCCAAAACCGATGAACACGCTGCTAACCAAAGCAGAAATCAAAGGGTGTGAGCATTACTTCCCTGTTCCTGTACAAGACTTCAAATTCTCTGTGTTCCAAGAGCCAAAAGATCAACAAGTTGAGATGAGCAGTGCGGAAATCTTAATGCCGATCGATGCAGACGTAACGCTTCTTGCAAAAAGCGGCGAAACCTTAGTGCTTGGTAAAGGGCAATCGGCTTTCATTCCTGCTTATGTGGGTAGCTACACAATCCGTTGTGAAGGTCGCGTTGCTCGTGCATTTAATGGCTAAGTTCATTTTCTCTTAAAATAAAAATGGCGGAGACTTTTCCGCTCCGCCATTCAGACCATTCATTTGTTTGCTAACTCTGTGCTTGAGCCAAACGAATGCTCACCAGACTTGCCACCATGATGGCTAAGTAAAAGCTCCCGACTATCGCTTCAAAGAAAACGAAGAATTGAGCCACTGGAACCGTCGGTGAAATGTCACCATAGCCCACTGTCGTTAATGTGATAAAGCTAAAGTACAAAGCATTAAACAAGTTCGACAGCCAAGGTTTTGCTTCTAATCCGGTGAAAGAGCTTGGGAAAAACTCCAGCACCAACAAGTAAATCACCGCCCACGCAAGCCCCAGTAGCAGATAGATACAAATCGAACCGATGATGTGGTTTGTCGTGACAGACTTGGTCAAAACCACCTGCTTTAGCGCCGAGTATATATGTGAAAACAAGAAAACCAGTAATGCACCTAGCGTCAAAATGGACAGATCTAAATGCTCTAAAAACGACATACCATAGGAGATGACGGCCACAATCAGTAACACGCCATACCATGTACGATTGGATTTGTTCTTCTTGTTGATGCCTGCAATCGAAGCGCCTAGCGTCACCACCAAAAGAGCAAGAACAAACTCCTGCCCATCTGGATAAAACTGATGCATCACGGCACAGCCAAAAAATAACGCAATAAGTGCAAAGAACAAAAAGTAAAAGTTATCTTCCCTGGTCATCGGTTTCATGATGCCACCTCTGCTTTGTCTTCCTCCTTCGCTTTTTGGTCCATGCTCAGTGCTTTGTTTGCTTCAGTGTCATCTTCATCTAACCAGTTCACCATCAACTGGTAAGTCAGGCTCAATACCACAGCACCAACAAACAGACCTACGATACCAGACATTGCCATACCACCCAGTGCACCCAACAGTGTTACAAGCATCGGTGTGTCAGAGCCACGGCTTAGAAGCACTGGTTTCAGTACCGCATCACTCGCGCTCACCAAAATACACCAAACTAAGAAGATGCCAGCAACCAGTGTTGATTCGACGCTAAACACGTAAATAATCGCAGGAATCAATGCCAGAATCGGAGGCAACTGAACAATCGCAATCAGAATCACAGCAACCATCCAAAGCGCAGCAGCAGGAACGCCAACTGCGACCATACCAACACCCGCCATGACAGATTGAATCAGTGCAACGCCAATCACACCTTGAACGACACTGCGAACGGTCGATTTTGAAAGATCAATCAACGCTTCGCCTTTCTTGTTGGTAAGGCGGTCTGCTAGCTTGGTAAAACCTTTTTGGCAAACTTCAGCATTGCTCATGAACGCACCTGCAATCATGGTCGAAATAATGAACTGGATGAAACCACCACTTACCGAGCCAACAATAGATGCTGCTTGAGAAAGGAAGCCTTTCACTTGCTCGCCATACTTAACCAAGAAGCCTTCCATGTTGGTCGATGCATAGTTAATCGCAACGAACAGCTTGTCGCCCACGACAGGGATCTCTTTTAAGCTTTCTTGTGGCTTAGGTACAACTAAGGTGCCGTCTTGCAGCCCAGTGACGACCTCGGTACCACTGGTATATAGACCGGATGAGAGCGCGATAAGTGGGATTAAAAGTAACAGCACACCGATAGTACTGAGGAGCGCACTCGCCTTACCTTTTGAGATACCTAACCGATTGTGAAGGGACATCATGACTGGGTAGAGCGCGATGGCAATAATACCGCCCCACACGACCAACATAATGAATGGACTGAGGATAGAGAAACACCACCAGATCAGTAACGCTACGGCTCCGATCTTGATAGCGGCGTCTATCGCCTGTTTAGAGAAATCATTTGAAGCTTTCATAGCGTTACCTTTTCACTGTCTGTTAAGTGTTATGTTTGCAAAAACTTCCATTGTCGGGTTTCCAAAAAGAGTGATGCGAGGATCATGTACGTCCCGACCAACACCAATTGGAAGATTCGGATAAATGTATTGCTGTCGATATCTCCGGAGCTCATTAGCGTGCTGCCGATCAAGACAAGCAAGGTACTGAACGCCGTGGCGAATATCGGTGCCTTCTCTGGCACGGTGTAAATCTTCTTCCCTATCAATACCGCCAATAACGCAATAAAGGCGGTGTAAAAGAATATGCTTGGCACAATGGCGAGAATCGAGAAAGCCAAGATGGCAAGTATCCCGCCGATACCGTTACTGATGATTAAGAACGCGCTTAATTTGACTGACTTCTCTGACGTAATCATCAAAGACAGCAACGCGACAAACATCATGGTGAGCAGCGCTTCTGAAATCTGAAAGACAAAGAAGAAGCACACCACAGGAAACGAAATCAACATGGCTCGAAATGACGCATGCCAACGTTGTTCTTTACCAATTGGTGGAGCCGCATAACCCGCGAACTCACTGTCAGGCTCTGGTAGATAAATATGAACCAGAGCAAAAATAGCCACCGATACCGCACCAGAAATCGCCAAGCCACTCGCGAGCACTACAGAAATCGCAGGGTTATTAATTGCCATAAACGGCAACATCAACACCGCAATCAACAAAATGGTCGCGAACAGATTCCATTTGGGGTCAGTAAACAAGTAGTAACCCCATGCCATCATCAAACCGACGGCAATCAGTAGAACAATTGGGTACTGAGTAATGCCTCCTGAAAGAAGCAACCCCAATCCCATAGTGGCAATCAATGCCAGCAGCAACTCGTAAATCGTTTCTCTATGAAGGTTTGGCTTATCGACCAAGAACTTCGCGGTAAATACCGGCGCGACAAACGCCAGTTGCCAATTAATCCAAGCAGCGAGAAACACCGCCAGACCTACACCAATGGTGAAGCGCAGAATCCGGCGTTGAGTTGCGTTATCAATGCTCAGATTATCGGACATAAGACAGTACGCTCAGTAGACGAATCCAAAGTTTGCCGAGGGTGTTGAACACGAAGTTGTCACCGCTGTAAACAATCACGTCTGCTTGACCGCCAACACGTAGCATTCCTGTTACCTCTTCACGATCAAACTCGATAGCGATTGGTAGCATTTGCGTTTGGCGTAACCAGCCTGTTTGTTGGTTGGCTTGCGCCAGCTTACCCGCTTGTTGGTTTTGTCCCCAATCGACACCCCAGTCGATGCTGCTCACTTTACCTTTGATGACTTTGCCGGGAACAAAATCGAGGGCGATTTCTACTTCGTCACCAATGCTAACGTTGCCTAAGCTGTTTTCACGGAAGTACGCTTCAATCCAAATGTCTTCTGTCGACACAAACGTCATGATTGGCTGACCGGCTGAAGCGTAGAAGCCTTCGGTCAAACTGAAGTTCGAAACACCACCTTGAGTTGGCGCACGAATCACAGTACGTTCTAAGTTCAGTTGAGCTTGCTCAAGTGCCAGCAATGCTGCTTTGACTTGGCTGTTTTCTTCACCTTCTGCGCCAAGTTGTTGTTTCGCTTTTTCAAGATCCGCTTCTGCATTTACTACGTTTGCTCTCGCCGTTGCCAATGATGCTCTGGCTTTGTCTGCATCCGATTTAGAAACCACACCTTTCTCTGCCATGGCAAGAACACGGTTGGCTTGCGCTTCAGTGTTTTGGCGTTCAACAATCGCAGACGTTAACCTTGCTTGAGCCGAAGCGATTGATGCGGTTTGCGCGCCAACGTTTTGCCCTGCGATTTCAAGATTCTCTTCGGCTTGCTTTACCGCGATTTCATAGTCAGATTTATCGAGAACGGCGAGCTCATCGCCTTCTTCAACAAGTTGGTTCGGACGAACATTAATATTGAGGACATTGCCAGAAACCTGAGGCTTTATTGGCACGATATAACCTTTAACACGTGCATTGTCGGTCACTGGAATGATGCGATCTGACACAATGCTGAAGCCGAGCATGACAACAATAAATAAAAGCAGATGGTTGGTGACCGTCTTTACTTTGTCTTTTTTATTCGTCTCTTTGTTTTCCGCCACTTCCGTTGGCTGTTTCTCGTTTTCGTTCTCGGACATGTTATCCCCTTGCCATTGAATAGATTGAACATTTTAAGAATATACCGTCCTGTCCAACCTGCCATTAATTGAAGAATAAATAGCGAGCTATATCAAAAACCGTGCGTTATGCGCTAAGATTGGTTGAAGGTCACTTGGGCATACATGGAGTATTCGCTTGATGCCAAATCAAACATTTCATCTACCCGTTATTCAGACTAACTATGCTCGTATTCTGGTCGAGGTCTTTGCCGACTATGGCTTGGACAAACACAAATTGCTCAGTGATGCCGGTTTGCCTGCGGACTTATTCCAGACCGAGAGTGACTACATCCCATCTGAATCGATAAAGCGTTTGATTCATTTAACTTCTTCTCAACTCGGCATTACAAAATTTACCGATTTATTAGTGTTGGTCTTCCGCCGCCGCGTTATACCTAATGTCCTGCATCAGTTTGTGTCGTTTCAAACCATCGGTGAATCAATGCAACACATTGATGAGATATTCAGTTTAGACTCCCCCGGCAGTAACGTTTGTTTCGAAACCCATCATGGTCACGCTTGGTTCTGTCGTTTCTCTGAACAAAAAGACACACAAATTGCGGACTGGTCTGAAGCATTTGCTGTTATTTACATCACGGAACTCATCAGCATTTTGACCAAAACCACTTGGCATCCAAGCAAGGTTCGCCTACAAGGAAGCAACAGTGACATCGTAAAAAGTGTTGTACCTAGCCAGTGCCAGATATTCGTAGGTCAAGAGAAGACTGGTGTTTACATTCCCGATGACATTCTTAACGTACCCATTCAAATATCAGACTCACAGTTAGGCACTGAACCAAGTCAGATTCAGTGGCATACGAGTTTTACCGATAGCGTGTTTGAACTCCTGCGCCCTTATGTGCGAGAGCGTAATTTGTCGATAGAAGAAGCGGCTCAATTGCTGAGCTATTCTGTTCGAACCTTTCAAAGAAAGTTAAAGAATGAAGGGACTTCTTTTCGACATATTAAGGAGTCATTGATGTTCTCTGTTTCTTGCGAATTGATGGAAGAAGGACACTCTCTCACTTATATATCCAATCAACTTGGCTACACCAGTATTTCGCACTTTTCGCGCGCCTTTAAAAGAGTGTCCGGGTTATCTCCTAAAGTGTATAAACAGTCTATTGCGCTGAACGCATCCAGCACTTCGTGACGTTATACTGCTCAGTCCATTTGAGGCTTGGTACTTGGTAATTGCTTGAGCTTGGCTTGCATCAGTGTTGCGAGGTCTATCTCATCACACAGCACTTCTACGTCCTGAACTCGAAAGTAAACAATCATACGTTACCCTCAATTGAAAACGTGGGGCTATTATGCCGTGGCGCAAACCAAGTTATTTACCATTTTGCGCCACTCAAACACATTTCAATCCAATCATTTTGAAGTCTCAAATTAGAGTAATTCATCCACTTTGCACAATCTTTACAATAGGAAGAATTTACCGACTTGCCCGTTTCTTACCTTCCTACGTCGACGTTATGCATGCTTTATAATGCCGTATTTTCAATGCGTTATATTAATACCCCATCGTATTCCTTATTTGTTATCTGATCGATATCAAGCAATATTCCGCTCAAGCCGCGCATTGTTCAATTTGAAGCTGAGCAGCCTTTTGTTGCAAAACGTATACACGGGATTGTAATCACGTTTTGTATCACTACAATTCCAAACCAAATGAATAAAGAAACGTTTGTATGCCGAAATTAAATTTAGACAGCGCAAGGAAAAGCTCTGCACTTTCTGAGAATGGAACCTGCGAAAAAGTACAATCGGCATTAGAACCGAAATACCACAAGCCAGAAAAGAAACTTTGCCTCAGTGCAGGTCTGACGGAGAAGCACATTCAACGCCGTTGGAACGTGCTGGAATCGATGACAGACAAAGATCTTCTCTTAGATCCTTTCACGCAATCGCATTACCACCAATACGCCAACAACATTGAGCACTTTATTGGCACGGTAAACGTTCCTGTTGGTGTTGCAGGTCCTTTGCGTATTAACGGTCTGTACGCAAGCGACGACTATTTAGTACCACTTGCAACAACGGAAGCTGCATTGGTGGCGTCTTACAACCGCGGAGCAAACTTAATTACTGCTGCTGGTGGTGCGAGTACCCTTTTGATCAGCGAAGGTGTGAGCCGTACTCCCGTGTTTGGTTTCCAATCACTTGCAGAAGCAGCGCAGTTCGTCAGTTGGGTAGTGACTCAATACGATATCTTCCGTAAAGAAGCGGAATCAACCACTACACACGGCAAACTCAAAGACATCAACGTTAACATTGAGGGCAATCATGTTTACCTCGTGTTTGAATACGTGACGGGCGACGCGTCTGGTCAGAACATGGTGACCATCGCGACGCACAAAGTATTCCATTACATTCTTGAACACAGTCCAGTCACTCCGCTTGATGCTTACCTAGATGGCAACTTATCTGGTGATAAAAAAGCCAACGCACACACGTTGCGTTCAGTCCGCGGTAAAAAAGTATCCGCTGAGGTTACAATCCCTGCGGCATTGGTTGAGAAATACCTGCACACGACACCAGATGCCATGGTGAAATTTGGCAAGATGAATACGGTCGGTGGATTACTAAGCGGCACTATCGGTATTAATGCGCACTATGCCAATGCCCTCACCGCTTTGTACATCGCATGCGGACAAGACGCGGCTTGCGTTGCAGAATCAGCAGTTGGTATTACTCGAATGGATGTGGATTCTAACGGCAATCTATATGCCTCCGTAACTTTACCAAACATCATGGTTGGAACTGTTGGCGGCGGTACTGGCTTACCAACTCAGAAAGCGTGTTTGGATATACTTGGCTTGCATGGAAATGGCAAAGCGAAAGCGTTGGCAGAAGTGGCAGCTGGTCTGTGTTTAGCGGGTGAGCTTTCTATTGTTGGTGCTTTCTGTGCCGATCATTTCTCCCGCGCGCACCATAAGCTAGCAAGAAAATAGTCTCACGAGATCCAATAAAACCACTCTTTTTTAGGCTCTGTTAACCTTTCGAACTGATTTTTGTAGCGAATTGTTGGTTACTTTTACAAGGCAAAGACTTTGCTGTGTAGCTAGCCTACACGAGAAGTTGATAACGCAATACAAATGACCAACAAACGCTGCCCGAAGGGTTCGGTTAGTCGCTCCCGGCGAAAGTCGTTTTATGCTTTGTTTAGGAATATTTGCTTAGAATGACTAGGCGTTCCAATCCGAACAAAATTTAACCGCGAAAGAGCAACAGATCCTCATCGTAGAGTGGTTTCTATTATTAAACCCAAGAAACTACGGTTACAGCGCACCACTGTATAAATACACAGAACACATAAAACCCTCACCTTTCGTGAACGGTTTAACTCGTCACGCTTGATGGTTTCATTTCTTATTCAAAATTTCTTTAAAAGCTCATAAAACCACAACTAAGTGTTATATCAATTTGCACTTTTCGGTCAAAGCTGACTCAAACGTTCTCGTTCTCAAAGTATGAATTCAAAAAAGTTTCATATTTTATTTGAGATAGCTCACATCACATTGCTCACCGATTATTCAGTCACTTATTATTTTTTCTCATTAAAAATTAACCTTCAGCAAGACTATTTTCTGCAATTAATAACTTTGATAGTGATTTTTACCGTCTATAATCCGTTCTGCAGCTGCTTGATTTAACTGAATTTATTAATTAGCTCATTAAGAGCTTCATTACTCCCGTTAAATGGATTTAAGTCGTTCCTTTGGGTAAGAGAGTTAACGATGAAACGTCAGAAGCAAAATGAAATTTCTTGTTGGGTATTGGGCTTTGTTGCCATGCTGCTGTTCTTTGTCGGACCAGTGTCGGCTGACGAAGACGACCCTGACCAAGCGACCGCACGATTTTTATATCAAACGACATTTGGTCCAACTCCTGCTTTGATAGACCAGATAAACCAAACCAGTTATGACACGTGGATTACAGAACAAATACTTCTCCCACCCACCTATCACAGTGATCTTTACTTCACTCCTTTCAGCAAAGGAGCCCAAGCAAATAGAGAAAACGCTTGGTATCAAATTGTTTTAACCTCCGAAGATCAACTGCGTCAGAGAATGGCGTTTGCATTAAGTCAGATTCTGGTGGTCTCAAAAAATGGCGGTTTCTTATCGAGCAAGCCAACCGGACTAGTCAGCTATTACGACTTACTCGTTGAGAATGCGTTTGG
Source organism: Vibrio sp. MM46 (assembly GCF_027587135.1). Classification (NCBI taxonomy): domain Bacteria; kingdom Pseudomonadati; phylum Pseudomonadota; class Gammaproteobacteria; order Vibrionales; family Vibrionaceae; genus Vibrio; species Vibrio sp. MM46. The sequence continues at coordinate 64,545 of NZ_JAPPTO010000009.1, read as the reverse complement.
CAACTATAAGGATTTGTTGCTCAAAGCGGCTAAACACCCTGCAATGGGAAATTACCTATCTATGATGGGGAGTACGAAAGAAAACCCAACAACCGGCGCACTACCTGACGAAAATTTTGCTCGCGAGCTGATGCAGCTCTTCACTATTGGGTTATATCAACTCAACCTCGATGGCAGTGTTAAGTTTAATCATGACACCGGGCAACCTCTTGCTACCTATTCACAAAACGATATTCAAGAACTCGCTCGAGCTCTAACTGGCTGGAATAAGTCGGATGTCGACTTTGTGTTACCAATGCGAGTGGTAAACAGCCTTCATGATACCAACGAGAAAGTCGTGCTTGGGTCCACTATCCCTGCTGGTTTAGATGCAGAAGAAGAGCTCGAACTTGTCATTGATATCTTAATGGCTCATGACAACATCGCCCCTTTTGTTTCTAAATTGCTCATTCAGCGATTTGTCACCTCAAACCCAACGCCAGAGTACATTGCTCGCGTTGCTAGTACGTTCAATAACAATGGCAAGGGCGTGAAAGGCGATTTGCGCGCGGTAATTAAAGCGATTCTTCTCGACGACGAAGCGCGAGGATTGACATCGAACCAACCAATTAAAGTTAAAGAGCCAATCTTGGTCATCACTAATTTCCATCGCGCTGCTGGTTTTACTCTGACAGCGGCACGTTACGACAACGCAGTATCCTTGATGAATATCGCGAATCAAGGACCATTGCGCTCTCCATCCGTGTTCAACTTCTACTCTCCTGATTATCAGCCGTCAAAAGACTTTGTCTTTAATGGTTTAGTTGCACCGGAATATGAACTGTTTGATTGGTCGGTATACACCGAACTGGTGAACTTCATGCTTTATAGCGTGCGCAAAGGTTCCGAATCGACTTACACGCTCAATATGGATGAACTTTATCAACTCCTCGATGACCATAACGCTTTAGTTGATCGTGTCGACATGCGTTTCTTTGCTGGAACCGCTTCACCAGAGCTAAAACAACTCATGATTGAGGTGCTCGATAATTACCAAACCAGTTACGTACCGAAAACCAAACTTGCTTTAGTGATTTTCACAGCAATTTCGGGCAGCGAATTCTACATTCAAGATTAGGAGCGGATTATGAAACTCTCACGACGCAACTTTATGAAAGGTACCGCTTCTTTGGGTGCTTTTGCTTCTGTCGGCTTATCAGGCTACGCACTCGCAACACCGAGCAATGACTTCCGTGCTTTGATCTGTGTTTATATGGATGGCGGTAACGATGCAATCAATACCTTCTTGCCACTCTCCGACTTTCATTATGATCAATATGCCAGCGTGCGCGGTAAGTTATCGGTCGCAAAAAATACCGTCATTCCGATTGGCTTAAACGCCAAAGATAATCGAGGAAATGACGTGCCTTTGGGGATGCACCCTAAGTTGGCTCGATTAGCGGAGGTCTTTGAAAATGGCGATGCGACGGTCGTCCTGAACAGTGGCGTACTTGAACAGCCAATGTCAAAGCAGATGATCGAGTCTGGCGAAGTGCCCTTACCGGATCAACTCTTTTCTCACAACTCGCAGACCAAAACTCTGATGCGTGGCGGTATGGATACGTTTTCAAACCTTGGTTGGGCAGGACGTATGCTCGACATAATGGGACGAACGTCTGAGATTACTCCACTCTACAGTGTTCATGGTGACTCCTTATGGTTGCGCTCACTTGAACATAGGCAAACAGTTTTGAAAAAGGACCGCGCCGTCCAGTTGAGTGCGATTGGAAACCCGCTTTACAAAGAAGTGTACGATCAGTTGTTAGCCACTTCTCCCGATAATCCATTCAGCGGACATTTTAATCTCATGGTGGATGAATCAATGACCATGAGTGGTGTGTTAGCTGAGCAACTGCATAACGTCGACAATGCGCCACTTTTTACCTCTACAACGCTAGGGAAACAGATGCAGACGGTTTACAAGCTTATCGCAAGCCAGAGCCAATTAAACCAACAACGACAAGTGTTCTTTGTTAAACATACCGGTTACGACGTTCATGATTCACAGCTTTCAAAACATCCTGCATTGCTAGAAGACTTGGCGACTAACCTGTTCGCTATGTATCGCGCTATTGATGCACTTGGAATGCGTGACAATGTCACTACATTTACCATGTCTGACTTTGGGCGACGCATGACAAATAATGGCAATGGTACCGACCATGGCTGGGGTGGACATCAATTTGTGATGGGAGGCGCGGTAAATGGTTCTCAACCAATTGGAACTTGGCCCGAATTGATACTAGGTGGTGAAGATGATTACTCTAAAGGGCGTTTGATTCCAAGAATCGGCACTGATCAAGTAGGTGCAACCTTAGCTCAATGGATGGGCATTACTGATGGGACAGCAATGGATTACGTGTTCCCAAATATACGCAACTTCCCTTCCTCTAACCTTGGCTTTATGTCATAACTGCTGCAATCCAGTACGCAAAAAAGGGAGCATTATGCTCCCTTTCATTTATTGAGTTTGATATCTCATTTAAGCGTCTTCGCTGCGTGGTCGTTCATTACATAGCTTGATTGCACGCTCTAGAAGTTCTAATGCGGTCTTGTCGCTTTCTGGTAATGCCGCTTCACTTTCGCCAATTGGCGTTACGCGGTCACCCCATTTCAACACAGCAGCGCCCCATGTCAAACCAGCGCCAAATGCAGCCAATAACATGTTATCACCTGGCTTCACGCGACCTTGCTCAAGAGCTTCACACAATGCGATTGGCACTGTTGCTGCTGATGTATTTCCGTAGTTTTGAATATTCACGAACGCTTTTTCTTGTGGGATACCAGAAAGGTCACACAGCGTTTGGATGATACGGATGTTCGCTTGGTGCGGGATTACCACGTCGATTTGATCTGTAGTTAACTCTGAAGCTTTCAGAACCGTTTTCGCAGCCAGCCCCATGCCTTTAACTGCGCGTTTAAAGATCTCTTGACCAACAAAGTTGAAATCCCAATAACCGTTGTCTTCAGCGAAGCGGTCCATGCATGTACCAAACTTAGGAACAGAGAGAATGTCTCGCCCTTTTGCATCACAACCAATTTGTGATTGCAGAAGACCCGTTTCTTGCTCTGTACGTGTCAGAACGACTGCACCAGCGCCATCACCGAACAATACTGCCGTATCACGCATTGCCCAGTCGATGTAGAAAGAAAGACGTTCCGCACCAATGATGATCGCATTACGGTAGTTGCCCGACTGGATCAAACGCGTACCAGTTTCAAGACCGTAGACAAAACCCGTACACGCCGCGTTTAAATCGAACGCGGCAGCAGAGCGAATACCAAGGTTTTGTTGCACCTTAGAGGCAATGTTTGGAATAAGAGAATCAGGAGAGCATGTCGCAACAATGATAAGGTCGATGTCACTCGCTTCCACGCCAGCACGAGCCATCGCATGTTGCGCAGCTACCGTTGCCATGTCCGACGTATTTACGTGGCTAATGCGACGGTTTTCAATACCAGTACGGGTGCGAATCCATTCATCTGAAGTTTCAAGGAAAGTGCTAAGGTCGTCGTTAGAGAGCGAAGCTGGTGGAAGGCATTTTCCCCAGCCAGTAATTTCAGCGTAGTAATTTGTCATCGCAGACCTATTTATTGTTGTATTTTAATGAAATTTCTTAGAACCTGTTCGGGTCCAAATACAAACCTGTCATATCGTATTTCGGCAGGCTAAAAAATAAGTATACAAATTATGAAGCAGACTGGTAAGTCATGTTTTCATCAAGTTGTCATAAAGGAAGAAGTCATGTCATCGTTTAAAACTCGTTGCCCGTCTTGTGGCGGTTTAAATCGTGTCCCTAATGAGCGAGTTGCAGAAGCTGCAAGTTGCGGTAAATGTAAGAACGCTTTATTTGATGGTGCGCCTGTAGAAGGCACCATCGATAACTTCTCAGCACTACTAGAGAGTGACACTCCAGTCGTGGTTGATTTCTGGGCACCATGGTGCAATCCATGTGTTGGTTTTGCTCCTGTTTTCTCGGATGTCGCACAAGAACAGACCGGAAACGCTCGTTTTGTCAAGATTGATACTGAGGCTCAACAACAATTGGCGGCTCAATTCGGTATTCGTAGTATCCCTACCATCATGGTATTTAAGAATGGACAACGCGTTGACATGATCAACGGAGCATTACCAAAAACTCAATTCGATCAGTGGCTAAATCAAGCACTTAACAAATAAACCCAGTCGCCAGCCTCGCTCTCGGGCTGGCGTTTTTATGCAGCATTTCCTCATAGAATTTCGATAAATAACTTTTGTCGAAACGACTCAAATATATCATTTTACTTGCCTATTAATTAGCCTCATATTCGCGCCAAATAACCCCTGATTTTTACTTAACTTATAGGCGCAAAACATTGGAAAACACAGCCATTCCTGCAGCATCACCACGAGTCACAGTTCCTGTCGTAGCACTGTCTCTTTATGCAGTGGCATCAGGCTATTTGATGAGCTTGATCCCTCTCATGCTTGGTGAATACAACATCTCTGCTGATTACGCGAGTTGGTTGGCGAGTGTGTTCTATGGCGGTCTATTGTTTGGCGCCATGTTCTTTGAGCGAATCGTTCGCAGCGTTGGACACCGTAAAGCGTTTGTCGGTAGCTTGGCAGCCTTTTCTCTGACAATCATCGTTTTGCCGATTATTCCTAATGGTATGGTATGGCTATTTGCACGCTTTATTGCGGGCATCGCAGTAGCGGGCGTATTCGTCATCGTAGAATCATGGCTAATGTCTGGCGATGAATCCTCACGCGCTAAACGTTTGAGTCTATACATGCTTTCTTTGTACGGCGGTTCTGCGCTTGGTCAATTTGGCATTGGCATTCTTGGCGTAAGTGGTGGCGTCCCTTTTGTTGCCATCACGACACTGATCTTGATGGCGATGCTAGTGCTACTATTTATCGACTGTGAGCAACCAAACAGCCATGAGTCTACTGCACTGTCGTTCAAACAGATTTCTAAACTAAGCCACGCTGCAATCATTGGTTGTGTTGTTTCAGGTCTTACTCTGGGAGCAATTTACGGTCTGATGCCAGTAGAGCTCGCAAACCGTAAAATCAGCCACCAAGACATTGGGACTTTGATGGCGTTAGTGATTCTGGGCGGTATGTTGGTTCAACCTATGGTGACAACCTTAAACAAGTACATGGCACGTACTGTACTAATGGCGTTCTTCTGCATCCTTGGCATTTTCTCTATCGGACTGACTTTCATTTCTTCGTCAGCGGTGGTGTTGGCAGTGGCGTTGTTCCTATTGGGCATGGCTACATTTGCTCTATACCCAATTGCGATTAACCTAGGTTGTGAAGGCTTAGACGAGCGTTTCATCGTGTCTGCAACGCAAGTCATGTTGTTTAGCTACAGCGTGGGTTCAGTAGCAGGTCCAGTGGTTGCTGATAAATTTATGGGTCAAATGCACGGTTTGTTGGGCTACTTATTTGCAGCATTACTTGCAACTTGCATTTACATGCTAATCGCAGCAACTAAATCCAAGCACCAAATGGCGGCAGGTTTGTAATTTTTAACCTGTCCCAACCAGACAAAAGAAACGAGGGTTCATGCCCTCGTTTTTTTGTTTCTGAAATACTCTACTCTTTAAATCATTGGGGAATTAAAGCGGCTCATTAGTTTTGATTCTCCAATAATTTCTTGCGATAACGTGTTGGCGAACTGCCGTAGAACTTTTTAAATCGGTGCGTGAAGTTGTAAGGATCACGATAACCCAATCGGTTTGCTATCATGACAACCGACCAAGCTGGATACTGTAATAAGTCCGCCGCTTTGTGCATGCGAAGCTCAATTAACTTGCTCCTCGGACTCATGTTGAATAATTGTTTGGACAGTCGGTTAAACTGCTCTTCACTTATAAAACATCGCTTTGCCATCTCGGCGACCGTCCAAGGTAGGTGCAGTTGCCCTTCCACTTCATTAAATAATGTTTGAACGCGAGAAAGCGAGCTACTGATAGGCGTTTCGACGCTTTTGACTAAACGTTGTACTTCGCTGATCAATAACTGACGAAAACCAGTACGACCGCCTATCTCATTGTAGAGCAAGGTCATTAACGCCCAAATTTGCTCTGAACCTTGGAAAGGCATGACCGTCTGACCAAGATCCGACAGATGCCGCCAAGAACCTGCATTCTGAGGTAGTAGCCAAACCATTTTCCAATGATCTTTGTCAGGATTCATTTCAAACCGAAAGCACGTATCGACAGGCAAAATGGTCAGCGTATAAGGTTCTATCTCTTTGACAGAATCGGGGGTTATCAGAACGCCACCACCTTCAACCGTAAACAACAAAGTATGCACACCAACTTTGTTTCTTTCGACATGATAACCATCACGTAACTCAGCCAAGCCTGCCATAAAAATGTCTGCACGATGCCACTCAGGAATCTCTGTCAAAGTGAGAAAGCGTTCCTTACATGCAGGAGCCAAGTACACGTCATCTTGCCATTCCGTTTTGGTTGCAAATTGCTCAATGACGGATTTGCACAGCTTTTGTGGTTTTTCACACATGTATTTCCTTTCCTATACGCTTTATATTCCTCTCAAAATTTGAGGAGTGACTATGGCAAACAACATTGGTATCAAAAATAGTGCTAACCCTTTATATAACGGGCTACTTAAGCAGATTGTCCGTTTGGGTTTTCCTGTCGCCATCCAGAGTGCTTTGGTAGCAATACTTGCCTTAGCCGATGTTCTCATGGTTAGCGATTTTGGTAAAGAAGCAACCGCGGCTGTGGGAATTGCATCAAAATGGCATTTTGTCGCCATTATGATCATGGCAGGTTTAGCATCTGCAAATGGCACACTTGTTGCGCAATATTGGGGACGAGACGATGCCGTAAGTGCAAAAACCGTCACCGGTATTGCGATTCGTTTTGGTCTAAAGGTGCTTATTCCTGTCACTCTAATTATCACAGTTGGCAGCGAAGTGATCATGCGCCTGCAAACCAGCGATATTCAAGTCATTGACCTTGGTTCTACCTACCTTTGGTATGCGTTCCCTGTGTTGCTACTGACTCACATCATTATTGTATTAGAAGCCAGCATGCGATCGTCTGGTGACACCGTCACTCCGCTATTAATGGGAGCAATGACTATTGTGCTCAATATCGCTCTGAACTTTTGGCTCATTAAAGGCGGGCTAGGTATACCTGCAATGGGTGTTGCAGGTGCGGCATTAGCGACGACGATTTCTCGCTTATTCCAAGTGCTAGCCATGATTGGCTATATGCGTTGGCGTAAACATTGGTTATTGGAAGTAAAAGAAGGGGTTGAACGCCCCTCTTTGTGGCTCTCTTATCGCCGTTTGGCATTACCAATGACCTTAGGCGCGCTACTTTGGGCCATTGGTACGATGGTGTATCAAATGATTTTTGGTCACATGGGCACGACAGAACTCGCGGTGTTTAGCATGTTAGGTCCATTCGAATCTCTGTGTTATTCCATCTTTTTTGGAATCTCTGTTGCGTGTTCAGTGATGATTGGGCAGTCGTTAGGGCGTGATGCCTTTGAGCAAGCTCAGCACATGGCAAGCTTCTTCATTAAAGCGGTGTTTGTGTTTGGTATTTCGATTGGTGCATTACTGCTACTAAATCGAGAGTTAATCATTGCAGCATTGAACCTAGATAACCCAGAACTTTACCCACTCGCGGCACCCGCAGTCGTGATTTTATGTAGCGCGATTTGGCTCCGCATGCTAAACATGATCATCATAAACGGCATTATTCGAGCGGGTGGCGATAACGTCTTTTGTTTACGCATGGACTTTATCGCGATGTGGATGACTGGATTGCCTTTGTGCGCCGTCGCCGCGTTCGTCTCAAGTTGGGAGTTTAAATACGTTTACGCACTAATGATCGCAGAAGAAGTAGTGAAATTGGCACTGTGTTATCGTCGATACACGCAAAAGTATTGGATCAAGAATCTCACCGTTGTTACGACTTCTTAGTACGTTTTTAACTAGGCTTCTTGGCTTCGCGTTCTGCACTCATTCGTTTGTGGCGATTCGACACATTTGCAGCTGGTTTATTTGGAACCTCACGCTTCTCATGCACCAAGTGCCGAATCGCTAAGATCGGATGCTTGAGTAACATTCTCGGTCCTGAATAACGCATCACTAAACGCATTTGCTCTTTAGGGTCGGGTTTGTAGCAATGTATTGGGCATTTATTGCAAGTCGGCTTGTCTTCTCCGTAAGGACAACGATCAAGCCGAACTTCCGCATATTCTAACAATTCGCGACATTCCGCGCATAGCTCACCTTTTGTGCCATGGTGGTCTTTACAGTAAACCTCGACCATCGCCTTAACGGTTTTAAATTCAGTGGCGAGTTTACCTAACAAAATGTCGCTCATTTTTTTCCTCTAACTAAAACAGCTTCATACCCAAGTGACTTCAAGATGCAGGATTCAGAGCCCTGTCATTGATTCGAGAGCAAGGAAAACTACGCCGTGTAATAGCAAGCTCTTTCCAAGTTGTTTGACGTAGCCATTTGTTTGACTAAAAAACCAAGTCATTCACGCTGAACCTAGTATCTCAGGTTACTTGGTATAACCCAGAGACCTTAACAATAAGGCTTTAACTAAAAGGACCTTAGTTACTTATCTGGTTACAACTCCTTCGTATAGAGCTGTAAAGTTCGACCATTATCGTAAGTCTGCTCAACGCGTTCAAACTGAAAACCCAATTTTTCTAGCAAACTTATACTGCGAATATTGTCATTATTGGTGATAGCGACCAAGTTTTCTATATTCATTTCCTCACGAGCAAAATCCACGACGACACTTGCGGCTTCTTTCGCGTAACCTTTGCCATAAGCGCTAGGCAGATAACCGTAACCAATATCAAACGCTGTTAATGTATCGCGTTTAACCAAACCACAAATGCCAACTGGTTGTTTATCATGGTTGGTTTCAACCACCAGCAAACTGACCCCCTTAAGTTCCTGCATTCTTAACATGTTATCTTGGATGTAACGCTTGGCTTCTTCTAGGGTTCGAATTTGTTTGTCACCGACGAAACGATAAAAGTCTGGTTGGTTGTAGAGTTCTAAAATAAACGGCGCATCTTCTACACTGACAAGACGCAGTGTGAGGCGCTTGGTAGTAAGTGTTTTCATAGGGAATCCATTAGGGTTGTAACTTGGCGGAAAAATCACTATCCTGCCCCGCTAAATTAAAGGACCAACACCATGAACCGCAAGAAGAAAATTAATTCGATTTTAAAAGCGAAGCAGAAAAAACAAAATGCAAAGCTTCATAAGAGCAATAAGCCTCGCTACATCTCAAAAGCAGAACGCGCGAAGATGGAAGCGGAACAGCAAGCTAATGAGCAAACTTCACAAGCCACTGAAGAAACTCAAGCAACAGACGAAGCATAAAAGAAAAGCCGCATAACGCGGCTTTTTTTATCCAAATTTAACGTGCTTATTTGTATCTCAGATACGGACTTTTAGTACTCAAGGCTGTAGTTAAGCGTGAACGTACGACCTCTTCCCTTATAGTCATAAGCAGCAGACTCATAGTGAGTTGCGTATAGGATTTGCGCACGTTGTCCCCACACCGTGGTGTAATCCTCGTTAAACAGGTTTTGGATTCCGAATCCTAATTGACCAACAGGCAGTATCACGCTGCCTAGCAAATCAAATGTTGTGTATCCATCTAACTTGTTGTTCGCATCATCTTCGTAATCGAACATAGTTTGGCTTTGTAGACGCACAGAGTAATCGTTTTGGTACCATGCTGCCCAAGCGTTCGCTTTAGATGTACTTGCCTTACCAGCACTCAAATCTTCCCATTTACCATTGGTCTTCAATTCAGATACGACATAATGACCGGAAGCACCAACAAGAATATCACTGGTTACCCAGTAGTTGATGTTTGCTTCCGCACCATACACACGTTGCTCGTCATCCACACTGGTAATCAGCAAAGTTTTACGGTCGTATTTGATTGAGTTATCTGACAACGAGTAATAACCCGCTGCTTGAAGAGACAACGCTTCCTTATCTAAACGGTAACCAATTTCGTAACTGTCCGTTTTAATGCCTGACAATTTAGAATCAGATACATTGATGCTGTCCTTTAGTGCGTAATGACCATTTGCATCTACTGCATCGTAACTGCCCTGACCATAGTATTTCGCTGGGTCCGCCAATTGGAAACCTTGGGAGAAGTTTGCCCAAACTTGCGACTCATCATTCAACCGATAGATAGTGCCAAGGTTGAATAGGTTAACTGAGTAATCTGTACTGCCACCTGGTACTGAATCAGCCGACGTTCCCGCTCCTGCAGCAATCTTCTTCTGCACACTATAAGCGACAAAGTCATCAATTTTGTTATCCATGTATTGATGGCGATAACCTGCTTGTACAGACCAATCCGAAGTAATTTGGTAGTCCCCTTGAATAAACAATGCGTAAGAAGACACGTCTACACCAGGGTAACGACCAACTTGTGCATACGTCTTGTTTATCAAGTTTCCAGAATTATTAGCAATCGTCGAATCGAAGAGTGCTTGGTTACTGTCGAAACGATCAAGATAAGCATCAATACCATAGATAAGATTAAAATCGTTCCAATTCTTCGCTAACGCCAGACGCCCAGCAAAAACCTCTGTTTCTTGCTGAGAAGCACTTTGGAAATATGGTGTGAAAGTTTGGTCTTCACTTCGATAGGACAACTCACCAATCAATTGATGACCTAATACAGACTCATGGCTGTAACTTGCACTAAGAAGAACACGTTCTGTGCCGTGTTGGCGGTCAGATTCAAATCCTTTACGTACATCGACGAAATCGCGCCCCACAATGTACAGACCATAAGGCGAGTCTTGTTGACTATCATAGTATTGCGCAACTAGGCTAAGTTGGCTTTCATCTGACGTTTGAATCTCCGCAGAGCCCATCACATCAAGCGTTGAATTGTACTGCAGTGAACCTTGTGAGATGTCCGGCGTGACAATGTCACCATTGCCATCATAGAAACCCTGAGTTTCGCCGTACACCACCGAACCACGCGCACTTACTTTGTCGTTTCCGCCAGAGACAGATTGGGCAACCTTATAATCAAAATCGTCACCACCATTAAAACCGGTCGTACCGCTCACGTAAGATTCAAATGCAAGTTCATCTGACGTCGCTTTCTTTGTGACAATATTTATCACACCACCCGTTGCGCCGGCACCGTATATCGATGTCGCACCGGATAACACCTCAATACGTTCAATATTGAATGGGTCAATCGCGTCGAGTTGACGACTGATTGGGCGTGAGGATTGCAATGACACCCCATCGATCATAACCAACATTGCACGCCCACGGAGGTTCTGCGCGTAGTTAGTTCGACCACCCGTACCAACGTCTAATGACGGAATCGTTGCCGATAAGATGTCACCAAGGTTTTTTCCTGCTCGGTATTGTTGAGCGATCTGCTCTTGATCAACGAACCAAACCGTACCTGGAATGTCTGAAATGGACTTAGGCATAACACTGCCAACCACCACTACTTGTTCATCCGCATTACTTTGTTCGCTTATGTTAGATTCTTCTGCAAGCGCTTGAATTGCATAGCCACTGCTCATCGCAAGCATGATGAGATTTAAAGAAAACTTCCTTTTTATCATTGTCTTTATCTTTTTATAAATTACAGAGTCGACAATAATACTCATTCTCAATCATAGATCGAGCACTGTTACATATGTTATACGTTTGTTACCTTGCGACACTTCGAGATTTGACGAGTTGCTTATTTTCCTCTGTTCGAGGGCAATCTTCGCACAGTTTTCGCCCTTCACATTTGTAGACTAAACAGCAGCTTTTTCGGACTAATTTCAAAGGACGCTCGTCTGAAAAAGCGTACAGGGATGATGTATTTTCAGAACTTAACCCAAGCGCTTCCAACCACAACTTGGCATGCTGGTGAATGAGCTCGTCACTAAATTGAGGAAAATGTTGCTGGAGTCGAATCAAGCATGCCATCACACCATCAGACATCAATTGATGAGTAAAGCCCGGGCGTATGCGAGTCCAATCACTCATTTGAATTTGATAGAAGTCATAAAGTGCGCGTATTTGCTTACCAGCTTCGACAATCAGTTCTTCAATTTCACCATGAATATGCTGTTCATCAGCAAAGCGGTAACCCGTGACAAACCCTTGCTGCACGTATTGCCCCATCCCCCGTAGATTTGGCAAAGTGTGAAATCCATAGATCGAAATGAATGCCACATACATAGGCTGCCAACAAAGCAGGTCCCATGTTCGAGTTAGCCAATAGGCTTTACCCGCTTCAGGATGCGCTTGAGAAAGCGATTGGTAGAGTGATTGTACAATTGGATTGATGTCGTTATCGATATGGATTGCACTAGCACCAATCTCACCAATACTGCCATGTAAGAATGGCGTGACTTCCTTTGAGTAATGGAAGAGTTGCGGAAAAAACTGCTCAGACATTGTTGTGTTTACGTACGTTTTTGTTTGAACGCAGTTATACGCAAGCCAAGCACTCAATGCAAATAATTATCAGTAATGCTTACACTGTATCACTTTGACGTGCTACAGAGCATTAAAATCAATAAAAAGCCGCAAATAAACGGCAGCAAAACAAACCATTATACCGCGAAGATGCACCAAAATGGTTCGGTTTAACGTCAGAACTAGTGGATAAAAACATTCCAACAACACCAGCTCAAAGGCAGCGTAACACTTTGGCTCCGTAGCGTGAGTTATTCCCAATTATTAGACATTACTATTTCCTATGAAATGGAATGTGAACAAGGCTAAGTATTTTTTTCTTGAATATAGAAACAATAAAAGTCCCTGTTTCTAATAAGGAAATTAAACATGTTGTATCTTGAGTTTCTATTTTTGCTCGTGATGCTGTATATCGGTTCACGGTATGGCGGCATTGGTCTTGGTGTTGTTTCAGGTATTGGTTTGGTCATTGAGGTTTTCATCTTCAAGATGCCACCAACCTCCCCACCCGTCACTGTAATGCTGATCATCCTTGCGGTGGTTACTTGTGCTTCCATTCTTGAAGCTGCTGGCGGTTTAAAATACATGTTGCAGGTAGCCGAGCGCGTACTGCGTAAGAACCCTAAGCGCGTTACCCTCATTGCACCGTTCGTCACTTACTTTATGACCTTTCTACTTGGTACTGGTCACGCGGTATACTCCATCATGCCAATCATTGGCGACGTTGCGTTGAAAAACGGCATTCGCCCTGAGCGTCCGATGGCTGCGGCATCCGTTGCTTCTCAAATCGCAATCACGGCATCACCAATTTCAGCCGCTGTGGTTTACTACCTAGCACAACTGTCTGACATTCAACACGAAATCACCTTGCTATCGATTCTTCTCGTAACAGTACCAGCAACCTTGTTTGGTACGCTGTTGATGTCGCTATACAGCTTGAAACGCGGTAAAGAGCTTGAAGATGACGAAGAGTACCAAGAGCGTCTAAAAGATCCGGTTTGGCGTGAGAAAATCTTAAACACAACGGCAACTTCTTTGGATGAAGTGCTTCCAGCGAGCGCACGCAACTCTGTTTTGCTGTTCATTTTGTCGATTCTTGTGATCGTCGTTATTGCGATGTGGCCGGAAGTACGAACCATCGTCGATGGCGCGAAGCCAATCAGCATGGCGGTGGTTATTCAGATGATGATGCTCTGCTTCGGCGGTATTATTTTGCTTGCGACCAAAACCGACCCACGTGACGTGCCAAACGGCGTTGTTTTTAAATCCGGCATGGTGGCAGCGATTGCTATCTTCGGTATTGCATGGATGTCAGATACCTACTTCCAATACGCGATGCCTCAATTCAAGTCCGGCATTGTAGAAATGGTAACCAACTATCCTTGGACGTTCGCACTCGCGCTATTCATCGTATCAGTAGTAGTGAACTCTCAAGCAGCAACAGCACGTATGATGTTACCTGTTGGTCTCGGACTAGGCTTGGACCCTGCACTGCTTATCGGCTTAATGCCTGCGGTTTACGGCTACTTCTTTATCCCTAACTACCCTTCTGATATCGCGACAGTAAACTTCGATACTTCAGGTACGACTAAGATTGGTAAGTGGTACTTCAACCACTCATTCATGTCTGTGGGTTTAATTGGTGTGATTGGCGCTTGTTGCTTGGGTTACGTGCTAGGACAAATGATCATTCCTTCGTAACTAACCAACTTATAGTTCGGGGCGAGTCATTGTACGTTAATGTACAGCCTGAAGTGACTCGCCCTTTCTTTATTCTCAAAGTTATACAGCGAGAGAAGTTAAAGAAGAAAGTCGTCATCGACAGCAACAAAATGGTCCGCGCAATCAATCAAGGTTTGGGAAGTTAACTTTGGTACGCCATACACTGTGACTTTCTTGTTAAAGCGTTGCTGAATGCGTTCCACCAACAAACTAAAATCGCCATCGCCAGATACCAGAACCACTTCATCCACTTCCGGCGCAATCTCAATCGCATCTAGTGTAATACCTACATCCCAGTCGCCTTTCGAGCTCCCGTCACGACGTTGAATATAAGGTTTAAGCATCACCTCAAACCCAACACCACGCAAAATATGGTGGAACTGACGCTGTTTTGGGTCATTGCTCGCAATGGCATAGGCACGTGCACTCACCACTTCTTTTCCTTGTGTCGCGACATACCAAAACTGGTTGTAATCAAAATTGCTGCGGTACGCTTCACGACAGGTGTAATACACGTTCTGTACGTCGACTAAGATTGCGATCTTTTGTTTGCTTTCAGAGTTCATCTATTTAATACGCTTTATTTGTTTGCCGCATACCCTATGCCACTTTGGACCAAAGCACAATGAGCTAATTCCACTAAACTTACCGTATAACGTGATAAACGAAGTCTCGCGTTTCAAGGAGGGAGCCATGAACAAGTCGACGTTAGCCCTTTTGCTTGCATGCCTCATATCAGGCAATGCGTTTGGTTATCCAGCACACTCACAGTACTGGCCACATCGCAGTGTCCTATACTTTGCCCCTGCGAATGACGACCACGTAAAACAGTTTTTGCTCGAAGCTTTGATGAATGAATGTGAATTGGAAGACCGCGATGTGATCACTTTAGTGATTGCAGAGGACGGTTTTACTGAACCTTCATGGTTAAAAGAAGAGTTCGATTTGAAAATGCTGGCTGCTCTCTACGAAGTCAAAGCAGGTCAACACACTGCGATTCTTTTGGGTAAAGACGGAGAAGAGAAACACCGCTGGGGTGCGAAGACTGATTGGCAGTTCATCAACGATTTGATCGATGAAATGCCAATGCGAAAAAGAGAGATGCAACAGAAACGCAGTCCTTGCGCGATCTAATGCTTAAGACTAAGTCTTCAGTTATTTTCCAAACCAATCCAATTTGCTGTGCAATTGCGTCACGCTGCCAACCACAATCAACGCAGGGCTCACTGCTTGTTCTGCCATATTAGATAGCTCGTTCAGATTACCTTGGAATACGCGCTGCTCTGTACGTGTGCCGTTTTCAATGATAGCGCATGGCATCTCTGGGTCTAATCCATGTGTGATAAGCTTATCCATGATATGACCGCTTTGCTTCAACCCCATATAGAACACAAGCGTGTTGTTTGACTGCGCTAGCGAGTGCCATTCAATCTCACGGCCATCTTTTTGTACGTGACCAGTAATGAACTGAACGCTTTGCGCGTGGTCACGATGCGTTAATGGAATACCTGCGTAAGCCGTTGCACCCGCAGCAGCTGTGATACCCGGAACCACTTCGTATTTGATGCCGAATTCTGCTAGCTCTTCTAGCTCTTCACCGCCACGACCAAAGATAAATGAATCGCCGCCTTTTAGACGTACAACGCGTTTACCTTCTTGCGCTTTTTGCACCAAGATTTGGTTGATTTGATCTTGAGGCACGCAGTGAAAGTCCAACTTTTTACCTACGTAGATCATCTCTGCTGATGCGTGCGCCAATTCTAGAATGTCTTTCGACACCAATCGGTCATACACCACAACTTCGGCTGCTTGAATGGCTTTTAAGCCCTTTACTGTCAGTAAATCTGGATCACCCGGACCTGCACCAACAAGAGAAACAAAGCCGCTGTTTAAAGATGAGTTAACAGTTGTCATATCAACGCCTATCGAAGAATTTAGATATAAAGAGAGACTCTGACAAAGAAACGCTTTTTATAGCCAAATAGCTTATTAGTATATGGGAACGAGGTTCCCTGCTCTGAAGTTCCTTCATCTAAGGAATGACAGGCTTTTCGCTTTGCTTGTTATCGCATTAGATGAGCAGTATTTGTTGAATTGCCCCTATATGAGTCATTCCCGAAAGCGACGAAGGAGCGTAGTCGGGAATCTCTCAGTTCAAGTCCAAAGAGAGTCCCGACTTGTTCATTACCTAATATTGGCAATAAACCTCGATTATTTAGCCATTGCAGGCTGTGCTTTTACTTCTTCTTCAGCATTGATAGAAGGCGCAGTTTTAGCGTGAGTTAGGTACAGTGGAATACAAGTCATCACTAGACCACCAACGATGTTACCTAGGATGGTTGGGATAAGGTTGAAGTTCAACCAAGTCGCAATACCGAAATCAGCGCCTAGAATCATACCTAGTGGGAATAGGAACATGTTTACCACTGTGTGCTCAAATACTAGTGCGAAGAAGATGAAGATTGGGAACCACATCATTGCTACACGACCAGACACTGAACGTGCAGTCATGTTGCCGATAACGCCAAGACACACCATTAGGTTACAGAAGATGCCGCGTACGAAACACGTGATCCATCCGTCCATGCCCATATTTTCGAAACCAAGACTACGTGCTGTAGAAACAGCGACAAATTTCTTCGCTACTGCGTTCAATTCTAGAGAGAAGTTACCTGTTAGAGAGATAGCTACTAGGTAAGCAACGATTAGAGAACCGATTAGGTTACCCAAACCAACCAAACCCCAACAACGGAAGATACGACCCCAAGTGATACCAGGACGGTTTGCAAATTTAGCTAGAGGAGCCAGACCAAAAACACCTGTTACTAGGTCGTAACCCATCACACTTAGAATCACGAAACCAACTGGGAAGACAAGCGCACCCACAACGCCCACGCCCGTTTGTACGATAGTCGTAATAGCCACAACCACCGCTAGCGACAGGATGATACCCGCCATTGTACCGCGGAGTAGCAAATCGCGAGTACTGGTGTTGGTTTTCGCTTCACCCACGTTGATCATGGTTTGAACGAATTCTGCAGGCTTAAAATCAGTAGACATGAATGTGTCCTTATTCAAAAAGTGAAAGTTAAAAATTAAAGATTGAATAGAGAAAGGCTTCCCGTTAACTCAGTAACATCTCGCTTCCCTGTCCCCCGCAGATGACTCTGGAAAGCCTTTACCTATTAAATCTAGATTTCGGTTCATTCCCTCCCCCTTAGAGGAGGGAATGGAAACCACGCTTATGCAGAAATCTCTACTTCGCCGTTGGTTACGCGCGTTTTGTACGCTTTCACGCTAAAACGCTCGTCTTCCATGCACGCACCTGTAGTCAGGTTAAAGCGCTGCTTTTTAAGTGGGCTTGCCACCCAAAGCTCGCCTTGGTGCTCACAGATCAAACCGCGAGAAAGCACGTTTGATTGGAAGAACGGATCTGTGTTGCTGATAGCCAGCACTTCTTCTGCTTGTGTTGGGCGAAATACCGCAACTTGCTGACCATCAACCAGTGCACAAACACCCGTGCCCGGTACGATGTCGCTGATTTGGCAAATCTTTTCAAATGACATAATCAACCTTCCCTTATGCTTCAGTGATCGCTACGTGTAGGATGTCGCCTTTCGCTTCAGGGTGTTTTTCCGTGAAGGTTGCTGGGCGGTGCTGTTCACGCTCTTGTACAAACACGACGTTTTCATCGCGCTTGTCAGAGTTGATGAAGTGCGCGAAACGAGTCAGTTGTGATTCGTCGTTGATAGTCGCAGTCCACTCACACTCGTATTCGTCGACAAGTTTCGCTACGTCTGCTTCTAGTTGCGCGTTGATGCCAAGTTTGTCGTCAACAATCACTTCGCGTAGGTAGTCAACGCCACCTTCCATGTTTTCCATCCAAACTGATGTGCGTTGTAGTGGCGCAGCAGTACGGATGTAGAACATCATGAAGCGGTCGATGTACTTGATTAGCGTTTCTTTATCTAGGTCACTTGCAAGTAGGTCTGCGTGACGAGGTTTCATACCGCCGTTACCACATACGTACATGTTCCAGCCTGCGTCAGTCGCGATGATACCAAGGTCTTTACCTTGTGCTTCCGCACACTCACGAGTACAACCAGAAACACCGAACTTCATCTTATGAGGTGTACGAATGCCTTTGTAACGGTTCTCGATGTAGGAGCCTAGACCAACAGAGTCTTGAACACCGTAACGACACCACGTTGAGCCAACACAGGTCTTCGCCATACGAAGGGCTTTTGCGTACGCCTGACCTGTTTCGAAACCAGCGTCGATAAGCTTGCGCCAGATCTCTGGAAGATCGTCTTTTTGAGCACCAAACAGACCAATACGTTGAGCACCAGTGACTTTGGTGTACAGGTTGTATTCAGCAGCAACGTTCGCTAGCGCACCCAGTGCTTGAGGCGTTACTTCACCACCCGCCATACGTGGGATCACAGAGTAAGTACCGTCTTTTTGGATGTTACCTAGGAAGTTATCGTTCGTGTCGTGCAGCTTAACCAGTTGTGGCTTAAGAATGTGCTCACCCCAGCAAGAAGCCAAGATAGAACCAGCCAATGGTTTACAAACTTCACAGCCGTAACCTTTACCGTATTTTTCTAGAAGCTCATCAAATGTTTTGATCTCTTCAATGCGGATAAGGTGGAATAATTCTTGGCGTGAGTATGCAAAGTGCTCACACACGTCGTTCTTCACTTCGATGCCAGATTTAGCAAGCTCAGCATTTAGAACAGAAGTGACTAGAGGAATACAACCACCACAGCCTGTACCTGCGCCAGTCACGGCTTTGATGTCGCCCAATGTGTGGTGACCATCAGCAACCGCTTGTGCGATCTTGCCTTTGGTTACGTCGAAACAAGAACAGATTACTGCGCTTTCTGGTAGAGCGTCTGCACCTAGTGCTGGTTTCTCAGCGCCTGCGTGTGCAGGAAGGATCAACGCATCCGGGTGTTCTGGTAGGTCGATTTCGTTCAACATAAGTTGAAGCAGGTCGCCGTAATCAGAGGTGTCACCGACCATAACCGCGCCAAGCAGTTTCTTGTTGTCTTCAGAAACGATAAGACGTTTGTAAACTTCTTGCTCTTCGTTTTGGTAAATGTAACTCTTACAGCCTTCGGTACGACCGTTTGCGTCACCGATTGAACCTACTTTTACACCAAGAAGTTTCAGCTTCGCAGACATGTCAGCGCCTTCGAATTTGCTTTCTGTGTTACCTAGTAGATGATCAACGGCAACTGTCGCCATCTTGTAGCCAGGAGCAACCAGGCCGTAGAACATTTCGTTCCAAGACGCACACTCACCGATGGCGTAGATGTTCTCATCAGAAGTCTGACAATGGTCGTTGATAGCAACACCGCCACGAGGTGCCACTTCTAGCTCCATTTGGCGCGCTAGTTTGTCTTGTGGACGAATACCTGCGGAGAATACGATGAAGTCTGTTTCTAGCTCTGAACCGTCAGCAAAACGCATAACGTTGCGTGCATTTGTGCCTTCTGCCGCGATCTCAAGCGTGTTTTTGCTAGTGTGAACGTTCACGCCCATGCGCTCGATCTTTTGACGAAGTTGGTTACCACCAGCTAGATCAAGTTGCTCAGCCATTAGCTTTGGTGCGAACTCAACAACGTGCGTTTCTACACCTAGTGCTTTCAATGCACCAGCTGCTTCAAGACCTAGCAGACCACCACCGACAACAACACCTGATTTGCTCTTCTTCGCACACGCTTCGATCGCTTTAAGATCTTCGATAGTGCGGTAAACAAAACAGTCTTTGCTTTCGTGACCTTTGATAGGTGGAACAAATGGGAATGAGCCAGTAGCAAGAATCAGCTTGTCGTATTGAACTTCACGACCAGTGCTTGAGTAAACAATGCGGTTTTCACGGTTGATGTTAATCGCACGCTCACCGATCAACATGTTAATGCCGTGTTTCTCGTAGAAGCCTTCTTTCACTAAAGAAAGTTCATCTGCAGTATGGTGAGAAAAGTAAGAGGAAAGGTGCACACGGTCGTATGCGACACGAGGTTCTTCACAGAAAACCGTAATGTCCATATTAGACATATCAGCTTTCTCGACTAAGTCTTCGATATAACGGTGGCCTACCATACCGTTACCGATGACTACTAGCTTCAACTTGCTCATTGTACTTCCTAAGGGTTAGGTTCTTATAACTGAGCGCATTGTTAAATGTGAAAGAAAATTAATACATGATGTAAATCAATTACGGAATCAAACTACCCTAAAGGGGTAGATAGGTTAAAACCCTCGATTTAAAAGGGTCTAACGGTAAATTTGCTACATCTTTGTGTAGTAATTCATCACCGAGAAAATAAACTCTTAACATTTCTTCATAAATGAAATGAATCTATTTGGCTGGTACGTGTTGAAAACGGTTTAGCAGTATTGAATTTGCTTGAAAAAATTCAACATTTTATGATGCGATAGAACTAGCTCAGAGTAAGCCCTACTCTTTTACACCATTAGGCTGTGCTGATTATATTTCAATTGGTTTGTCCATAATCACAACGTTGCGTCCTTTATCTTTGGCTAGGTATAAGTTTTTATCCGCAACCTCAAAGGCTTGTTCGAGTGCTTTCTCGCATGCATCCACACTCGGATAAGGCGTTATTTTTGTCAGAGGCACCGCCCCTACTGAAATGGTCACAACTTGTGATGGAAGATTTTTGGCATGTGGAATGGCTAAAGCCTCTACGGCTTGTCTTAAATGTTCTACTTTTGCTTGAAGCACATCTAAGGTATTCCCGTAAACAAGCAAGGCAAACTCCTCGCCGCCTAATCGAAACGACGGTTGGTCCTTACCTAAAAACGAGCGAAAGAGTTCAGCAACATCACATAACGTGTTATCCCCTTCGATATGTCCGTATGTGTCATTAAACTTTTTAAAGTTATCGATATCGCACAAAACGAAGCAGGCATAACTCATATTACCTACCGTTTGCTGAACAAACAGTGGTGCAGTACGTTTGTACAAGTAACGCGACCCTAATCCCGTCAAGGCATCAGTATCAGTTTGTTGACGAAGAACGCGCAACTGGTTTTTGATTTTCGTAATCAAGCTGGAATATGAACGAGCTAAGTCACCAATTTCATCCGATCGCTGAATTTCAGGAATATACGATTGGTCGATCTTTTCAATGTCTTTTTTCATCGACATTGAAAGACGCTTGAGTGGGCTAACAATCCACATGGTGACCATGTATATCATCACCATAGAGATTAATGAAGCGATTAACGCCTCATTAAGCAGCTCTTTAATTAGCGTCGTTTTGATAGTGTCGAGTTTACTTGCATCTAATACCGCCCAAATGTAGCCACCGTTTACGTTTCTTAAAGGCAGACAAACATGAAGCACCGATAGATTGGCATCGTAGTAGAAGTCGGTTTGTCGAAGATAATCTTTTGTCCATGGCAGATTGGTATCTTGATTGAGCCCCTTGCTGATTTGTAGTGCCTCTAAATCAACCTTTGCTTTGTTGATAAGGTATTGGAGCTTATTACGCTTAATTTCATCTGTGTCAGGCGTCGCCGCCAAGATATGCTCAAGGTTTCCCTTTTGCGCTTGGAGCTCCCTTACCTCCTGATCGCTGACATCAATTCGCCACACTTGATTGGATTGTGCCAAATATCGAACTGCCACTTTTTGTTCTTTGTAATCTGACGTGCCGGAGACCTCAACAAACAGTAGACCATCGATGGCTCTGAAGTTCTCTTTGGTCGAAGGCATCATCAAGTTTGCGTAATTACGACCCGCTATAGAGCCGGAGAGAAACGTCATTTGTGAAGACAGATGCGTTTTCGCCATAATCACTGCATGCTCGATACGCATATCCCATTCACTTTGGAAGCGAGTATAGGACAACCCAGAAATAATGGAAATCACTAAAACCAGATGCGATAAAAAAAGCATCTGGTTTATCGTCAACCAACCGAAAACTCGATTACTCACTTTGGATTACTGCTTATCTTTGTACACATCCAAAACGGGCTCTGCGCAAGTACCGTTTATACAGATGTCCTGATAAGTAGTATGGCAACTTTGACAAAACGAAGGCGCCAATGAAGGATGTGAATGGCTAATGTCTTTTCCTTTACGGTCATAGCTGCCATAAATTGCCATACCTCCAATATGTTCTGTCACCCACACGATACCTTCTACTTCTGAAATCGCCACCGCAGTCGGTCCATCTGTATACGGACCGTGAGTTTTGTATTGCTCTATTTTGTTCGGATTCACTCGGATAGTAAGTGGTGACCCCTGACCATTGTTGATCCAGCTGTAGGCTCTTACGGATTCTTGAATAAATAGTGAAGTATCTGGCGGCAGGACAGTATCTGCAGGTAGGTTTTGTGACTCTTTAACAACGGGCCAATCTTGCCACCCTTCTGGGTAACTTGCCATTGACGCTGCAAAAGCAGTATAAGATGCAGTGCTCATCATCAAGACTACGATTTGCCTGCTCAATTGTCTTAACACGTGTGTTTCTCCATAAACCGAATACGCTCTTCCTGAGCAAAAAGACTAACACTTTCATATATTAACAAGTGTTAATATATGATGTTATCAATTAGCCCTTAGTAATGCACATAGTTTATAGACAACAACGTTCTGTTAATACAGTTGAATGATCAAATTGGGATCGTTGAGCAGTTATGCCCAGTCGAAAATCAGGGTGAAATAGAATTAAGAGTTAGATGTAAAGGTTATTGATACTTTTGTCGAAGAATCACAACGAAAAGGCGAATTCTCACGACCGATTGGTCAGAGGTCTGAATTGAAACAAGAAAGAGAATGGAGGCGCCTCCCGGAGTCGAACCGAGGTCCACGGATTTGCAATCCGCTGCATAGCCACTCTGCCAAGGCGCCATAGTGTTTCGTATTGAAACTTTGAAAGGTTCGTCAGAGCGTTTGCTCTTTCGATTATCACCACGTTACTAACGAGATAGAGTCGTTTATCTTCAACGCCTTCGTTTTAATAAGCAGCAATTATACAGTAAACATTCAATAGATATGTAATGGTACTTTATTGAATGGAGGCGCCTCCCGGAATCGAACCGAGGTCCACGGATTTGCAATCCGCTGCATAGCCACTCTGCCAAGGCGCCTCAACTGGAGCGACACACGAGGTTCGAACTCGTGACCTCAACCTTGGCAAGGTTGCGCTCTACCAACTGAGCTAGTGTCGCATAATTTGAGATGGTGACCCGAGCCGGAATTGATGGTCCGACACTCGGCCGGTCAACTCGACGGCGGGATATTAAATTCACCCACTCAATTTTCGGATGGTGCCCCGGGCCGGACTTGAACCGGCACAACGCGAACGTCGAGGGATTTTAAATCCCTTGTGTCTACCAATTCCACCACCAGGGCAACGCAATCAATGCGATGGTAACACCACCTGCTCTAACGACCTGCGCCGTGAGAACGAGGCGTACTTTAACGGATTAAGATTTTAGGTCAACAATAAATTTTATCTTTTTTATTCATGCGGTTAAAAAGCAGACTCAGGCGAATACTCCGCACCCAATTCGACCATTCCATGTACACATCCATCACTCTTACATGATGTTTTTTCTCAACGTACTCTCCATGAATGCCCTTCAACGAATAATGGTCCCCGAGACGAGAGGATAAAATAATGAATTTATCAACAATTTTATAAACCACTTCGGCAAATGCTCTCATTTATAGCAAAAAAAATCTTCATTCTTGTACCTCGCTAACATTTCACTGATCCGATGTGTTGTTAGTATTTATTCATGGCGCTAATCATACCATTGAGCAAAAGTGGTTTTGATGTTTGTTTTTTGCTTATTAAACGTTGCTATTACTAGCAAGTCTAAACATTCAAAGGTTAATAACATCATGAATAAAATGACAAAAGTTGCCTCACTCGCAGTGGCGATGGCATTTTCCGGAGTTTCCAACGCTGCCATTGGGGATTACAAAGTAGTCCTCATTCACGGTTTCCAACCCGATCAATTGCAAACTCAACCTTCGCGAACGCAAGTTGAAACAGAAGGAGCGGATTATTGGAAAGATTATTGGATGCAATACGCCGATGCGCGGATTGACTGGCCTTCTCAAGAGCGCGTCGAAGGTAAAATTACCAGTGATTACGTTTGGCCGAAGCTTCAAGAGTTGTCGAGAAATGGGACATGCCAGCCGGGTTGTATCTTAGTGACCCACTCTACCGGTGATCTTGTCGCAAGGTATCTCCTTGATAACCAAGAGAACTGGCTAACTAACGCAGGGCTTACTCCCCTCAACGTCGTTGCCACCTTCGACTTCGCAGGTGCCGGTGGTGGCTCAGAGCTGGGTGATATCGTCATCAATATTACGGAAGGTGGCGGCTGGACAAACAGTGCCATGCGCTATGCTATTTCGCTCTGGCTCGGTGATACTCCGAACAAAAACAACACTGGAGTGTTAAACGACCTTAAAGTCTCAAATGCTCGCCAAATAGCGATGCTGCCTGATCACCGAATTCCTCGCATTCGTTTTGTCGGCAATGGCAGTGATTATTTTAAAGCAACAGCAAGTTTCTTACCGGGCAAAGACGATGGCGTTGTAGCCGCGCACTCATCCTGTGGTTCTTCTAGCTCCGGCAGTTTCGACAGTTGTTCGACTCACTTAGCGATGGACGGTAAAGTATCTTCACAAAGTAAAGGCGTAACGAGCTTGATGCCTAACCATTACCCTTTCATCATGGGAAATGGCTACAGCCACAGCGAAGTGATTGGCTCAAAGCACAAAGGGAAAGTGACGTCTAGCAACACTTCTGTTGCACTCGCGGACGGTCACTCAGTCAAAGTCGATAGCTATCAACAAAATGGATGGTTCGGCAGTAAGTACATTTATGTTCAAGGTTCCCAACAAGATACAATGTCTGAGATTGCTGCAGGATTATAACTAAGTTCAGTTTAAATCCGTACAGGAGCCAAGCAATACATCGTTTGGCTCTGTTTACCCACAGTGGATGATTCAAGAGATTGAACATGAACAACAAAAAACTTATTCCCCTTGTTGCGTTCGTAACGCTCGGTGCTGTCACACTCTTTATTTTGAAATCCCCCTCCGACGGACCTGAAACGTCGACTCAAACTGCAATATCCCAAGAGCTCATGCCACATAAGCAAGCTTCTTCTATCATTAAGCCAAGCCAAGTAACAACAGAGCTAGCCAACGTAGAGTATGACGATTCTCCGCTGATAGAGGATATTACTTCTTCGCAAGATCTCGAGTTAATCGCAGTGCGTCACGAGCAAGTTTTACAATACCCCTCATATTCCCAGCCCATCCTTGGAGAGAATAGTCCTTATTTAGATTGGAACCATTTTGAGGAAGTGCCCGTTCCCGTATTAGATGGAAAAGACACAGCGACACTTAGTTTAACCAAGTATCGCCACTTCTTCCCAGACGATATCGAAGTCAATTTGAAATCCTCTAGCAATATAGTGACAGCGTCACTAGATGTCGAAGATATTGAGCAGCAAAAGACACTCGCGACTTTTACGATGGAAGAAACTGGCTGGCGTATATCCCCAAAACCTGATTGGCCAGAAGAGTTAAGGCTGGTTGCCCATATCACTTTTGAGCAAGGCGAAGACGTCATTAGTACTGATTTACGTCTCTTTCATTCTGTCGCAAGTATTGTCAATGTAGGCAGCGGCACGCCAAAAAATACTGATATGATCATTCCTATTACGTTACAAATTGATAAAGCTGGTATCTATCGAGTAAGGGGGAATCTGTATCAATCGAACGGCTCCGCGATTGCGTCATTGGTGCACAAGCAGCGTTTATCGGAAGGAGAGCAAACCATTGAGCTTAAGGCTTTCCATAAAGTCCTTTTAAAAGGCAAAACGGATTATGAACTGCGTGACATCATGATAGAACGCATGTCTGGTTTTCCGGGAGAAAAAGCGCAATACGGTCAAAGCGAAAGCGAAGTATATCCAATCGGCGCGTTTGATTCCGGTCTTCTCTCTGATGAGCCTTATGAGAAGAGTGATAAAGAAAAACAACAACTTGAGTTTCTTCATCAAGCATCAAACTAACTTTGTCCGCACTTTATGTGTCTGTACTCAAGCGCTAAGCTCGCTTGAGTACAAACAAAGAACCTTCACTTATCAAATTTCACCCTGAATTTAGTCCTGCTCATTTCATCGGTTTTTCATATTTCATGTCTAGAGTTTTAAATTGACAAAGACTAAGAAGAAAAACGTGAAGCCATTAAAACGATACCAATACGAACGCTACGCCGTGCTGTGCAATCTCGCCTACCCCAGAGTCTTTAAACAGACCCGCTATGGGTTTGACCCTAATGGGCAGCGGATCATTAAAAACGAATTTGGCAAAACCATGATCCGTGTTTTATGGAGTAAAAAACGTACTGAGGTCGTTGTGGTTATTAAAGGCTCGCACAGTATTACCGATTGGTTGCTGAACTTTGCCATGTGGACTCGTAGCTGCAAGCGATTAGGACTTAACTATCGCATCCATGCAGGTTTCTACCATTTGTTGTTTCAAGAAAGCCAACCTTCTCGAAATGAAGATCGTCTTGGTTTGAGTGTGATTGAACGACTAGAAGCCACCATTGTACCTCTGATTCTACAGGGTAAGCGCATCACCATTACTGGACATTCGTCGGGCGGCGCAATTGGCAGCGTGTTTGCCGACTATATCGAACGTAAGTACCCAAAAAGCATCAAACGAGTGGTGACATTTGGTCAACCAGCGATTGGTGATTGGACATTCAAGAAACGCTATCGTTTAAGTCACAAAACCTATCGAATCTGTTGCGACATCGATATTGTTACTTTTATGCCTCCGGTACCTTTTCTTTATTGGCATGTAGGTAAAATGTTGTGGCTTTATAATGGAAGAATTTATGAGAACACGCCAACGTTAATGCGCCTTGGGCGTTCTTTGGTAAGTTGGTTGATCCGCCCTTTTTCCTATCACTTAATGAGCAAGTACATTCGCAACAAAGACTTCTTTGATGAGCGTTAATCCATTACTTCGCTTTCTTGTGATTCAGCGACAGATACAAAAAGAGCCAGTATTAAACTGGCTCTTTGTTCTTGGTTCAGAATTACAAAGACGCAATTTCTTTATCAAGTTGGTATTTGTTGTCAGTAACGATGCGCTCTAATACTTCGACGCGCTGTTTCAGGTCGTCTATTTGTTTGTTAAGACCATCTCGCTCTTCTTGATTCATCAGTTTACGCTCAGAGATTTCGAGCGCTTTTACTTCCTTGCGATGATTAAGAATCAACTTAACGATACCACCACCGAATATTGCACCGAATATAATCGCAATAGTTGCAACTTCCTGCATAGATTCCTTTCCTTAATCTGCCTACTGATAATGCTCAACAATAAAGTTACGCATTTGTTTCATGAATATCAAATAAGACATTGATTAAATGCATGCTATTTTCGAAATTGGTCACACCTGCAACTCTGCACTCGAGATTATTTAACGCCAACCCAAACAGAAACCGATCCGCCGTTCACTGGGAATTCCGCCCATCCACTAGCGTTAGTCCATACTTCTTCGGTACGAATACCTAGTTTATCGACATAACGTGTGCTCGGTGAACCCGTGTACATCCACTTTGTTCCGCCAGGACCATCACTCATGATAACCGCCATAGAGTTCGGATGCTCCGCATCCCCTTCTCGTGTCCAACCAATCACATCCCAGTGGTCAAGGTAAGAATGTTGTTTACCATAAGCATAATCTTTACGTGCTTTCACCAATTGCTCAATGTAAGGCACTTTCACCATGTTGATGTCGTGCCCTTTATCGCTGTATTGCGCACCGTAGTAATCTGCGTAGAAGACTGACGGATAACCTTCCTCACGAAGCAAAATGAACGCGTACGCAAGTGGTTTGAACCACCAATCCACCGGAGACTCTAAGGCCTGTAGTGGTTGCGTATCATGGTTCTCAACCAGTGTTACTGCTTTCACTGGGTTGTCTTTCATTAAGGTGCCATCCATGATTCGGCGCATATCGAAGTTGCCACCCGAGCGTGAAGCGTTATAGAAGTTCATATGTAACGGAGCATCAAACAATGACATGCTGCCAGAAGTCTTAGTGATAAAGTTGTGCAGATTGTTCACGTCGTAGTTCCAGTACTCACCAACGGTAAAGAGCTCTTTACCCGTTTTCTTACGCAAGTAATCGATCCACTCTTGTAGGTACTGATATTTGATGTGTTTAACCGCGTCCATTCGGAAGCCATCAACACCCGTCATGTTTAAGTACCATTCACCCCAATCTTTCAGCTCTTGCTTTACTTCTGGGTGATCCATGTCTAAGTCTGCGTACATGAGGTAGTCATAGTTGCCTTTTTCAGAACTGACTTCCCAATCCCATGCTTTACCATCACCTTTGAATTTAAAGATCGCTTTCTCTTTACCTGCGTCATCCCAATCGACGCCATCAAAGTGATACCACGTCCAATGGAAGTCTGAGTATTTATCGTTACGTCCTGGGAAGCTAAATTCAACCCATGCTTCAATCCATTTATCGCCAAGTTCAATATTGCGGTTATTCCAATCCACACGCTTGGTATCGACCCACGACTTGCCATCTGCACCGCCACGATGGTTGAACACTACGTCACCATAAATTTGGATATTGTTTTTGTGTGCTGCTTTGATGGCATTTAGATATTGGTCTTTGGTGCCGTACTTAGTTCGTACCGATCCTTTTTGATCAAACTCCCCTAAGTCATACATATCGTAAACACCGTAACCAACGTCGTTGCTACCACCTGCGCCTTTATATGCTGGTGGCAACCACAGCGCTGTAAAACCGTTGTCGGATAGTGCTGGCGCATTGTTTTCAACTTGTGTCCAGAGTGCGCCGTCATTTGGCACATACCAATGGAAATACTGCATCATAGTTCCATTTTGTGCCGCCAATACCGGCGAACTCAGCAGCAAAGTTAAAGGTAAAAGTGTGGGTTTAAGGTTGAATGTTTTCATTATTTTTCTCTCACGTTTTAGAACGAAGTTCGAACTTAGAGAGCCAACATGACGACTAGAAGAGATCCAACTAACCGTCTGTTGTACAACAAAAAGTTCGGACTACAATCGTGGAGAAATTATCACCAATCACCCTCTACAATTATTGAGTTGTGTAACATTTATAAAACCAATAACTAATTGAGCGCAATTATTGAATCACGATCAAATAATCAGGGAGGAGATAACCAAAAAGCGTAGCGAAATTGAGACTTAAGCGATGAATTATCATGCTTTAAAACGAAAAAAAGCCCGTCATGATGACGAGCTTTCGAAAATAATGGAGGCGCCTCCCGGAGTCGAACCGAGGTCCACGGATTTGCAATCCGCTGCATAGCCACTCTGCCAAGGCGCCTCAACTGGAGCGACACACGAGGTTCGAACTCGTGACCTCAACCTTGGCAAGGTTGCGCTCTACCAACTGAGCTAGTGTCGCATAATTTGAGATGGTGACCCGAGCCGGAATTGATGGTCCGACACTCGGCCGGTCAACTCGACGGCGGGATATTAAATTCACCCACTCAATTTTCGGATGGTGCCCCGGGCCGGACTTGAACCGGCACAACGCGAACGTCGAGGGATTTTAAATCCCTTGTGTCTACCAATTCCACCACCAGGGCAACGCAATCAATGCGATGGTAACACCATCTGTTCTAACGACCTTCGCCGTGAGAACGAGGCGTACTTTAACGGATTAAGATTTTAGGTCAACAAAAATTTATTCTTTTTGATTCAGATGGTTAAAAACAAGACTGAACGTATGGGAGTTGAGCGATTCGATTAAAACTCAAACGCCTTCTACCACCATTTATTACTAAAAAAGAGCCGCTGTTTAAGCGACTCTCCACATCATATTGACTTAATGCTTAAGCACAACAGTTACAGTTGCGCTTGTAGCGGTCCATTTTACCTATGCCTGGGTTAAAGGTGTTGGTCGGGTCAAGTTGATGATAGAACTTTTGTAGCGAGTTTTCTGCTTCATATAAGTGACCTACGTTGTGTTCTGCTGGGTATTTCGCGCCACGACTATTTAGGTGCTCCAGCATCAGTTTCTTCATCAGCTTGGTGTCTGTACCCTTCTTAAAGATGTAGTCTTGGTGGAACACATAACACATGAAATGCCCATAATAGAGAGACTTAACGAGGTTCTTACTTACTTCCTCAGGTAATGTTTCTAACCATTCTTCATCGTTACGACGTAACGCAATGTCGAGAGCAACAATGTCTTCCACTTCCTTGCGGTGAATGGTTTCGTAACGAATTGCTGCACCTGCCGCTGCAAAACGGTGTAGATACGCTTTCTTACCCTCTTCTGGTGTACATTCGAAAAAGTCACTATCGTGCTCAGCTGCCCAAACCTCTTTGAGGTATTTCTGCGCTTCGGCAATACCGCCGTCACTCATTTTAAGTACAAGATGGTGCTCGTACTTATCACGGTATTCCAACATTCGCTTAGGAAGGTGCTGTGGGAATAGCTTGCTTGCGTAGTAGAGAATAGTATCTGGCAGGTATTTACTGACTAACGGTACACGCTCTAAGAAGTTTTCAACCTTAGCTTTTAGCGAGAACATCTTAGGCAGGTTGTCCGTGCCTAATAAATCGATAGAAAGGAACACATCTTTACCGTATTTTTCCGCCATGTTGAAGATGTCACGGTGAAGGTACTCACCCATCTCTGGCAAGTTTTCGAATTGAGTAAGGAAGTCTTTTCTCAGCTTGGTCAATTTCTCTGGATCGTTAGTGCCTAAATAGAACACCTGCTCTTTCTCTGGGATTGGATAGCTGTCGACTCGAACCGCAAAAACGCCCAGCTTACCCGCACAACCGCTCGCCTCGTACAGACGACGTTCGTCGGCATTAAAGCGCGATGGGATATCAGAAGTCACATCACGAACACGTTCGTCGTATTCTTTATCCGACGCCATACGTTCATCATGAATCACTTTATCTGGGTCGAAATTACCATCTTGGATGTTCTGTAAGATCTCTTCAGGCGTCGAGCCTAATCCTTCAATACCAAGGTGGTTAACAAGATTGAGCTTACCGTCTTTGTCCACCTGAGCGAATATGGCTAATTCTGTGTAAGCAGGACCACGTTTAACCAAAGCGCCACCAGAGTTGTTCGCAATACCACCTACAACTGTTGCGCCAAGAGAAGAAGAACCAATCACCGAATGCGGCGCGCGATTAACTGCTCGCAACTCTTTTTCTAACGAATGCAGACTCGCCCCCGGAAGACAAACGGCTTGCTTACCGCCATCTAACAGATAGATTTGCTTCATCTTGGTAATATTGATCACCACCACATCGCGGTCGTAATCACTACCACTTGGCGCTGAGCCTTCGGTCAGACCCGTCTTAGCCGCCTGCATGATGATGATGCAATTATTGTCGACACATTGTTGGATGACCTTCCACTGCTCTAGCAGAGTCTTAGGAAAAACCACCGCCAACGCCGTGCCGCTTCCTGAGCGAAAACCGCTGCGATAATACTTGGTTTTGATTTGATCGGTAAGGACATTTTCTTCCCCGACAATGGTGACAAACGCGTCGATGAGCTGCTTCTGTTTCATATCCGTATCTCTAGTTATTATGCCCAGCCAATATAAGTAGTCCGAATCTGAACGTCCATGCCACCAAAGTCCGATAACGACGCTCAGATCAAGTTAACTACATTAATTACCCATACATTCAATTACTTAAAATTCTTAGAACTGTAAAATCAACAAAGAAACTTATCGTTTCCAAAAAGAAACAATAGCAAAGTACATTGTTAACAAATGTGCACGATATCGAAGAACAAGAAAGTTAAAAGGGATGACAAGGCTTTGTATTCCTGACCTTGTCAGAATATTGAGTCAGAACAAAGCCACAACATGTGAATACCATGACGTTATAGCAGCGTTATATGGCTGTGACATTGCCGATCAGTGAAGAAAATAGTTAGAGTGGAGAGTTTAAAATTTAGAGCAAATCCCTTCAATCAAAGGAGAATCACTCCTTTGAGAAAAGTTGAGCCACTAGAATTGATGGCTACGACTTTGAAAGCACTGATAGAGATGCTCGATAAAGATCTTAATCTTTTCTGGTTGCTGACGAGTGTATGGGTACACGGCATAAATACCCAAGCACTTAGCCGTTTCGTCTTTAAACAACTGAATCAGTTTGCCTTGCTGTAAGTCTTCATAAACCAGCACCCGAGGCACATAAATAATACCTTGCCCTAGTAAAGCGACGTTACGTAGCGCAGATGAGTTATTGGTACATAGATTCCCATCCACCTTAACCTGATACACCTCATCATCACGCTTGAAAACCCACTCACGTGCACCTGTCTCTTGATAGGCGTAAACCAAACAGTTGTGCTTAGTGAGATCGTCCGGCGTTTTTGGTTTGCCATGTTTGGCTACGTACTTGGGCGATGCACACACAATCCAGTTTGCATCAACAAGCTTGCGTGCGATTAGGCTTGAGTCTGGTAAAACCCCAGTACGAATGGCTAGGTCAAAACCTTCGTTGACGATGTCAGCAAACCGGTTGTCCAGTTCCATATCAATGTTGATATCAGGGTAAGCTTGGTTGAATTCAGAAATAACCGTAGGAAGGATAAGTTCACCAGAGATGGTAGGTACCGTAATCTTGATATTGCCGGATAGGTTCTTGCCTAAGCCAACAATGGATTCTTCTGCAGTTGCGACGGCTTGGTAAACACTACGTGCATGTTCGAAGAAGGATTGCCCTGCCTCTGTCAGTTTAAGCGTGCGAGTGGTTCGATAAAGCAGTTGAACGCCTATCTCCTGCTCTAATTTGGCAATACGCTTACTGACGACCGACTTAGTAAGTTCCATTTGTCTTGCTGCGGCGCTGAATGAACCTTGCTCAACCAAATGATAGAAAATAATGTAGTCGTCGGTATTTCTCATGTGTCTTCACTGCTTCCTTGTTGAAGAACATATTGTAAAGGGCTTTAAAGCTAAATGCTGGCTGAGAAGTCACACTTGAGAAGCGCATCTTTCTGTATGCAAACACTCAACGAGTGCTTGTTCAGCTTGCCAAGCATCAGATACAAAAAAACCAGCTTTCGCTGGTCTATTGGTGATGCTTTTGCATCTGGATATCGCCATTGCCATACCCAAAAATATGGAGGCGCCTCCCGGAGTCGAACCGAGGTCCACGGATTTGCAATCCGCTGCATAGCCACTCTGCCAAGGCGCCAAATTGTTTACGCTTAAAGGCTCTGCCCCGTTGCGTTGGTTGCTACTTTACGGATTCAGGAAATATAGTCAAACAAAAATCCAAAATTTCTGTTTGTTTGCTTTGTTTTAAACCAATCCGATGTTAATTCGACCTACACCGCCCAGATTTACTCACTTTGGTTAAAGCAAATCAAAACAGATAGACAGAAGAAAAGCGGCAATCGGTGCCGCTTTTGTATCTCTATTCACGCGATTAACCGTTGGCAACGCGTTTAAACAAGCGTCCTACTACGTTTGGATGGTAAGACCAAGTATGGTCAAACATCGACATTAAGGCTGGGTTGCCGTACTTCGACAAGCTAATGGCATGGAAGCGGTTCTTCTTCGCTTTTAACGCGTCGACTTTTGCAAGCAATTCATCCTGCTGTTTTGGCGCAATGAAGTCTGAAATCACAACCATGTCGGCGTTTTTGTATTTGTCGCTGTTCATCAAATCGATGGATTTAATCAACGTTGGCTCCAAATCCGTGCCACCATGGAAGCTGTAAGTTAAAAAGTCGGCAGCTTCACGTAAGCCATCCTGACGCGTTAACTCGTAAGTAATGTGCTCCGTGGAGAAGATGATCACGTAGCAATCTCGTTGTTCAGCGAGAGCGATTTGCATCAGTGCATAAGCCATAGCTTTAGCACATTGCTCTGGGAAGCCACTCATCGAGCCTGACGCATCAACACAAACGATAAACGGTCCTTTTTCAACGTCCACCGCTTTATGATCGGGTTTGTGCGCCTTCACTTTACGTAGTGTGCGGGACTTACCTTGCGTGCGGTAGTTCATCAAACGTTTATCGACTAAATGCTTATAGAACACGACTTCCAGTTCTGGATACGCCAAAAACATGGTTTCGTTCGGTAGCAGTTTGTTGAGGTCGTCACTTTCATGAATACCGACGATATCGTCTGTCGCTTCGTCACTCTTTTCCTCAACCATTTGCAGCTCTTCTGCTGGTGCGCGATTGAGGTCAGGATCGTTTACTTGCCCCGCCATGCGACCAAGCTGTTCTGCGATTTCTTGTAAGCCTTTGTGCTTTTTAAGGAACTCTGCGTGGCGCTTCATCACGGTTAAGTCGGTTTTACTCAACTTAGCGGACGCCATATCCCACAAGCGCCCGACGCTTTCTTCGTCCCCTGACTCCGTCACTTTATCCATGTTACGCATGGTTTCCATACGCTGATAAAGGTCGTTAAGGACTTTTTCTTTGTTCTCTTCAAGCTCGGAAACTTGCGCTTGTTTGATCGCTTCAGCAAGGCTTTGATACCACTGGTCACAGAAGTAATGAGGGAACATTGGGTTATTCACGCCCTTGTTCTTCTCCATCATGCGACGCGCTTGCATGTAAAACGCCGAGTGCCATTCAAGCTTCTTGATCACGTCATCAATGCGCTCAAAGAACTCGTTCTCATCCCAATAAATGACTTCTTGGTAGAGCGCGAGTTCCTGTTGAAAACGTTCTGTCTCACAGACTTTCGTCATGCGCTTTTTCACGTTGCCACGCCATTTAAGCAGATGGTTTTTCACTGAGGATTTCATGCCTCGGTTTTCTGCCATCATCATGACTTGTGAACGCGCCATTAAATCGTTAACCGCACTATCAATGATGCCTGAATCAGCCACCATGAGCGCCAAGTTGAGTCCGTCTGCACCTAACATGTCGTCTCCTTAAGATTAAGAGAAAAACTGATGTAAGTTTTTGAAGCGTTGAATGATCTTCTCGCTTTCACCTTGAATAGACTCAAGTCTCTGACTCACCTGTTGCAGACTCGACTCCATTAGACGTGGTAACTCTGGGTCCACGAAACTGTGCGGCAATGCGCCATGGAAGTTGGCTTTAACCTTTCGCATATGATGTTCAGCTTCGCTCAATTGGCTGACTGCTTTTTCGCTTTCTGCCAACCATTTTTGGTAAAGCTCAACGTCTAAACCTTGTTGGGTAACCAAGCTCACCAACACGCCTCGGTTAGCAATGTCACGGATCACTAGGTTGTTGGCTGCATCGACATCAAAACGCAGACGACACATATTGGTGTTTTGGTTCACGTAACCATACACATCGCCATGACCTTCTTTGATCACTCGGTCAAGCTCGTCTTTTGGTACGTATACCCAGCGACTGTCGCCCTTCTCTGATTCAGAGACCGACATGTTGCTTTGCAGAATAACCAGCTTAACCAGATTCACCGCCGCGCCTACTTTGTAAGTTTTCGCTTTGGATGTATCGAAGCTCATGGTTTCTTTGCGAAGCAGACCTGTTGCCGCTTCTGCGTTTAGCGTCATGCGATATTTGTCTTCAAGCTCATGCTGAACATCAACCAAAGATTCACGACAGTATTCGATTTCTTGTTCAGCTTCTTGCTGGTCAAAGGCATGTTTAAGTGCGAACTCTTGAATCACACCGCGAACGACATCGCGTGATTCAGGGCTGTTCCATAAACAATCTTGAAGTAGCAGAAGATCAAGCGGATTGATCTCGTCACGCCCATTAAAGAACGCACTTGCTTTAAGTAGTTTGACCGCTTTCTTCCAACGGCGGTCAGACACGTACATGTCCGTTAATGATGCGTCGCCAAACTCAGACTCGACTTTGGTTTCCAACATGGTTTTTAGTTGGAAAAGCTTTTCGAATGCGTTGTCGGTCAGAGTGAGTTTGTCGAGCTGCTGCTGCCAACGGTGGTATTCTTCGTCTGTGATCGCCAAGCCCTCTGGAACTTGCGCTTCTTGAGACGTACCCACTGTCAGCATGGATTTGAAGTTTTGTTTGTCCTGAATGCGGTTTACAAACACGCGTACCAACATACGGTCGTAAAGTGCGTCTAACCCGCTGTCTTCATCTGGCAGTTCATTTGATGCAGAAACCAAAAGGCGCATCGGTACACGTTCGATATCGCTGCCGTTTTTAAATGTCTTTTCGTTCACAACGGTCAATAGCGTGTTCAGAATGGCAGGACCCGCCTTCCAAATCTCATCAAGGAAAACCACTTGCGCCGTTGGTAAGTACCCTTGAGTAAGACGGACATAACGACCGTTGTCTTTTAGCTCTTGAATGCTCAATGGACCAAACACTTCTTCAGGTGTTGAGAAGCGTGTCATGAGGTATTCAAAATAACTGCTATTATCAAAAGCTTGGATAAGTCGTTTTGCGATTAAGCTTTTTGCGATCCCTGGAGGACCAAGAAGGAAGACGCTTTCGCCGGCAAGAGCGGCAAGAAGACAAAGTTTGATGGTGTGTTCGCGTTCGTAAACGCCATCAGTTAACGCTTTCGCTAGCTTGTTGATACGCTCCGAAAGAAGCGCCTTTTCTGCATTAGATGCGAAAGATGGTTGAATCATAGAAGCTCCGGCTGTTGAACTGAGGCTGTATATATAATTTTATACATTTGTTATCACTTTGTTACAAGCGTATTTTTTAGTGAACCTCGTTTATACCAGATGCTCTTCGCGCGCGTGCGCGAGCAACCATAGTTTTCATTTATGAGACATAACTCACTGAATGTGCTGGTTTCGCAAGAGTATGAAACCATTTTCTTCTTTTGTTTCCGGTGGTTTGTGGTTAATGTGCAAAACACGTCAATGCGCGGTTACAGCTAGGATCCACAACTGCATGAGCAATACAATTCATAAATGGAAGCAGATTTCTCTAGTCGAAGAGGAAGTTAAACTACCAACTGGTCAGATGATCACACATACCACTATCCAACACCCCGGTGCTGCCGTTATCTTACCTATTACTTCAGATGGCAACATCGTTCTTGTTAATCAATTCCGTCCCTCTCTTAACAAATGGCTGCTTGAATTGCCTGCTGGTACACGTGAAGGCGATGAAGATCCTTTGCACTGTGCTCAAAGAGAGCTGGAAGAAGAAACAGGATACAGCGCCGAAAAGTTCACATCGCTTGGTCAAGTTACCCCTCTTGCTGGTTTCTGTGATGAAATCCAGTACTTGTTTGTTGCCGAACAACTGAACAAAACCAATCGATACGAGTGTGACGACGACGAAGTTATTGAAGTAGTGACATTGTCACGAGAAGAACTCGAACAACAAATTATTCAAGGCATTATTACGGATGCCAAAACTATCGCTTGCCTAAGCAAAGCTCGTCTTTGCGGTTATATTTAGGTCTTTTCGACCGAGGAGAGAATTATGGACTTTCGATCAGATACCGTTACGCAACCTACCCAAGCAATGCGTGAAGCAATGTTTACCGCTCCTGTCGGCGATGATGTTTACGGTGATGACCCAACCGTTAACGAGTTAGAGCAATTTGCGGCTGAGCTTGCGGGCTTTGAAGCGGCAATATTCACGACCTCTGGTACACAAGCAAACTTACTTGGCTTAATGGCGCATTGTGAGCGCGGTGATGAATACCTATGTGGTCAGCAAGCGCATAACTACAAGTACGAAGCTGGCGGCGCTGCGGTACTGGGCTCTATTCAACCTCAACCGATTGAAAACACCCCAGACGGTACTTTGCCATTCGATAAGCTAGAAGCAGCTATCAAGCCAGATGACGCGCACTTTGCACGTACTCGCCTACTTAGCTTAGAGAACACCATCAACGGTAAAGTGATTCCTCTTTCCTACCTTGCAGAGGCTCGTGAGTTTGTGAACAAACATAACTTGCAGATGCACCTAGATGGCGCTCGCGTATTCAACGCAGCTGTAGCGCTTGATGTTCCAGTGAAAGAGATTGGTCAGTACTTTGATTCAATGACTATCTGTCTGTCGAAAGGATTGGCAGCTCCTGTTGGTTCGCTACTGCTTGGTAGCAAAGAGTACATCGCAAAAGCACGCCGCCTAAGAAAGATGGTCGGCGGTGGTATGCGCCAAGCGGGTATTCTCGCTGCAGCTGGTAAACTAGCCCTTACCGAGCAAGTAGAACAGCTAAAACAAGACCACATCAATGCAAAAACCTTGGCGGAAGGTTTAGCGGAATTGTCTGGTTTCTCTGTTAATCCAGAATTTGTTCAAACCAACATCGTCTTTGCCAAGCTTGATCCACAAGTGGATATCGCTGGTATTGCAGAAAAGATGAAGGAGCAAGGCATCACGATTACTCCAGGAAACCCAATCCGCTTCGTGACGCACAAAGATATTTCGGCACAAGACATCGATACCTTCCTATCTAGCCTTAAATCCCTGCTTTAACTTGATTTTGATCATTGAGCTTCCCCTAAGGGGAAGCTTTATTCTATGCGCTTTCAAGAACTACAGTGAGTGCATTTCATGCTTAGATACGTGCTTCTAACGTCTCTTCTTATCTCTTCCTCTGTTGTGGCGAAACCTTTCGGTGACGTTGATAAAGGCAAACTTAAATCGCCAAGCTGTGTTTACTGTCATGGTTCGAACGGCATGACGACAAACGACGCTTACCCTAACCTAGCCGGTCAGAATGCTCAGTACCTGTATGATTCTATGAAAGCCTATCAAGATGGGCTTCGCTTAGGTCCTTTGGCTGAGATGATGGCAGCCCAATTACGCATGCTAAATGATGAAGATTTGCGCGATGTTGCCGCGTTTTATTCAGAACAAACTTCTCATGCAGAAAAGTGAATAATTATGGGACTTGTGAATCGCCACAAGTCCTAACTCCGTTTTCATTCGCACAACATCTAACCAAAACAATTAACCATTAAATCATTGATAATCAACTCAACCCTCTTCAGATCAAATTATTGATGAATTTATAGTTCATCAACTCAGTTAATATTGACTTTTTATTCTATTTTATCGATATTTCATGCTTTCTATAATTCGACGTGAAATAGGTTATGTCTCACACACACGCTCAGCCATCGGAATCGGCGGCAACCCCTAAATCATGGCAGATGCCTGATACCCTCATTTTGATCTTCATTGTTGGTATTCTTGCTGCGATTCTTACCTACTTAATTCCTGCTGGTCATTTCGATAGCCAACAGGTGACCTACATGGTCGACGGTGCAGAAAAAACTCGCACAGTTATCGATCCATCTTCTTTCTCTTATGCAACCGACGAAAACGGTGAATTGGTTTACAACAAAGTTGGACTGTTCGCTTCAGGCGGTGGCATTGGTCTAATGAACTTCCCATTCGAAGGTCTGGTTTCAGGCTCTAAATGGGGCAGCGCGATTGGCGTTATCATGTTCATGCTGGTTATCGGTGGTGCATTTGGTGTGGTAATGCGCACAGGCACAATCGACAACGGTATCTTACGTCTTATCGACAAGACCAAAGGTAACGAAGCGCTATTCATTCCAGTTCTGTTCTTGCTGTTCTCTTTGGGCGGCGCAGTATTTGGTATGGGTGAAGAAGCCGTTGCATTTGCGATTATTATCGCGCCACTAATGGTTCGCCTTGGCTACGATGGCATCACTACAGTAATGGTGACCTACGTTGCGACTCAGATTGGTTTTGCAACGTCTTGGATGAACCCATTCTCGGTAGCGATCGCGCAAGGTATTGCTGGTATTCCGGTTCTGTCTGGTATGACTGTACGTATGGGTCTGTGGGCTGGCTTTACACTTATCGGTATTGCTTTCACTATGATTTACGCAGCGCGTATCAAAGCAAACCCTGAGCTTTCTTACAGCCGTCGCACTGACAAATACTTCCGTCAGCAAGAGCTAGGTGACCACGATTCTCGTTGGAACCTAGGTGACACCCTAGTTATCCTTACGGTTATCGCAACTACCGTATGGGTTGTTTGGGGCGTAGTGGCTAACGCATGGTACATTCCAGAAATCGCGTCTCAATTCTTCACAATGGGCTTTGTCGTTGCGATCATCGGTACGATCTTCCGTCTAAACGGCATGACGCTAAACTGTGCGGCTGACGCATTTAAAGAAGGTGCAGCAATCATGCTTGCCCCTGCTCTATTGGTTGGTTGTGCGAAAGGTGTATTGCTTATCCTAGGTGGCGGTACTACTGATGAAGCGAGCGTACTGAACTCGATTCTGAACAGTGCTGGTGGCGTAATCAGCGGTCTTCCTGACGTTGCAGCGGCTTGGTTGATGTATGTTTTCCAATCTATCTTCAACTTCTTCGTGACTTCAGGTTCTGGTCAAGCAGCACTGACAATGCCTCTATTGTCTCCTCTTGCAGACATCGCTGGCGTTACACGTCAGGTTGCTGTTCTAGCATTCCAACTTGGTGATGGTTTCACGAACGTTATCGTTCCAACTTCAGCGTCTCTAATGGCAACACTGGGTGTGTGTCGTATCGACTGGGGTGACTGGGCGAAATTCTGCTGGCGCTTTATGCTATTACTCTTTACCCTATCGAGCATTGTCGTCGTCGCAGCTCACGTGATGGGTTTTGCGTAAACTGATTACCAATATCCCCAAGCAACTTAAACGCGAAAGCAGAGTTTGGGTATAAAGAATAAGGCGAGACAAGTTCTCGCCTTTTTTAATTCAAGCCGTATGGCAAACAAGCATCGAAGTAAGATGTTTTGGAGTGACAACTTTAATGGCAACACAATTTCTGGATGACGTAATTCAAGGTCATCAAGTCATTCAATCTCTTGACGTAACAGACTTGCCTGCAGGCGAGCACAAGTTTTGGTTCCGTATCGCAACCAACGCCCTATCTCAATGGCAACATTTACCGGTGTTGGTTTTCAAAGGCGAAAAACCGGGTAAGAAAATCATGATCACAGCAGGTGTTCATGGTGATGAATACAACGGTGTTTTAGCGGCGCAAAAGACCGCTCGTGAACTGATTGGTAAAGACATCGCAGGTACTGTAACCGTCGTTCCGACCATCAACCTGACGGGTATGCTGAACCACAGCCGTGACTTCTTCTCTGCGGATCCAGATGCATCTCCTGCAAACTTAAACCGCTTCTTCCCTGGCGATGCAAACGGCAACGAAGCAAACCGCTTCCTATTTGCTTTGTGGAATAACCTTCTAAAGCCAAACGCAGAACTGGCGATTGATTTGCACACTCAAACCACTGGTGCTGCTTACCCGCTGTACGTGTTTGCCGATTTCCGTATTGAGCAATCTCTGGAAATGGCTCGCCTCATTAACCCAGATGCGATTCTTAACGATCCGGGTGACGCTGGAGTACTTGAAACCGTCTGGAACAACAGCGGCATTCCAAGCATCACCATTGAAGTGGGTATGGGTCGTTACACAGAACAGGACCTGATTGACCGTACCGTGACTGGCATCTTCAATATCCTTGCTCGTCATGACGTAGTAACTAGTGAAGTTGCAGAAATCACTCCTTGCTTAGAAGGCAAAGACATCATCAGCATTCGCGCTGAATTGGGTGGTTTTGTACTACCACAAGTGAAGATGATGGATAAGGTAGAGCAAGGTCAATTGGTTGCGATTCAATACGACAGCTTTGGTGATGAGATTCAGCGTTACACAGCGCCAACAGAAGGCACGGTACTGAGCCACAACATTGAATCGATCCGAGCGCCAGGTTCTTTGGTTGTTCGACTGATTAAGTAATACCTTTGAATTTAATAGTTCACAAATTCAAACTGTTAGACTCAAACCAATAACACAAAGCCCTGCATTACTTGCAGGGCTT
The DNA here is from genome assembly GCF_027587135.1 of Vibrio sp. MM46. NCBI lineage: Bacteria > Pseudomonadati > Pseudomonadota > Gammaproteobacteria > Vibrionales > Vibrionaceae > Vibrio > Vibrio sp. MM46. Next base: position 22,462 of record NZ_JAPPTO010000009.1, on the reverse strand, counting down.
TTCTTTGTCGGTCTCTTCAATATACTTCAGCTAAACTTTACGTGACAATGTCACTAACAAAACCAAAGCTGCACACGACATAAGAACAAATCCAAGGTTTTGAATCATTCCAGCTAAACCTAGACCCGAACCAATCATCAAGTAGTACATTAATCCTAGCAATGCCCCTGCACTGCCCGCTTGTTGCTTGTAATCAACCAAAGCGGTACTCAGTACATTTGGAATGGCGATACCAAATGCCATCACAATGAATGACATTGGAACCAAGAACCAAATCGATGTTTGCAGCATAAACACACCGAAACCTCCGATGATCAAAAATGCTGATGCAATCCAAAGCAAATGCGTTTGTGAGCGACCTTTTGCTAGCAATGACTTGTTCATCAAACTGCCAATTAAGGTACCAACGCCCAATATCACACCGCTGTATCCGAACTGCTCAGAACTCAGTCCGAGCTGCTCAAAAGTGAATGCGCCCAATTGGTAGTATGCGAATAAAGCAATGTTGTAGAGCGCAACCAACAACGCAGATTGCCAGATTTGAGCATCTTTCAACATTCGTCCAAGTAATGAACCTATGTTTAGCGGCTGCTTTTGAGTTTGTGTTTCAGGTAGATTAACTGCGTTGTAGCACAGCAACACAAGAGCCAAAATAAACAACGTAAAGAACACCACCTGATAGCCACCGAGTGCTGTTAACTGACCACCGAGCAACATGCCAATCACTGGGCTAATGGAAATACCCATACCCATAACGCTAAATACTTTGCTTAGCTCATCACCTGAAAAGCTGTCTCTTAGCATGGTTTGTGTCACGACCGACCCAACCGCAATACCAAAAGCACTGAACGCGCGAGCCATCATCATCACATCAAAGCTTTCTGTTTGCATAGCGACCAAAGCAGATACGCCGTAAACAAGCAACCCTGCCAGCATGGTCGGGCGTCTGCCCCACTTATCTGCCAAGATTCCCCAAACCACCACGCCAATAGCAAATGCAGAAAAATAGATAGATAGGGTTTGCGCCGCTTGCGAATACGTTACAGCAAATGACTGAGCAATGTTGCCAAGTGCTGGGCTGTAAATGGTCTCCACAATTTGCGGAAACATCAGCATCACCACCATCAATCCAATAGAAGGTTTCGTTTTCATTTTTACCTCTCTTTCCCACTCCAGCCAGTATTTATTGGCATAAGTGGGTAACGAACTTAACTTGGCGTGCAGTATAGAAGGCGTTATGCTTTACCCATTAACAACATTAAAACCAAAAACATCAAGATTCGGACAAATGGCAATTATTGAAGATAATACTCGATTCGATGCGGACGCGATTGCCGCGAGTGTGGTTGGCATCGCAGCGGATGTCGGCAAACATGATTCCGGTATGCACGAACACAAGAAAGGACAACTGCTTTATGCGCCACAAGGCTGCATGACGTTCGCACTCGACAACTCTATTTGTATATTACCTCCAACCAAAGCGGTGTGGATTCCACCGCATACTTCTCACAGAGCCGTCATGACTAACGTTGTGGCTTACCGTTCACTCTATTTCGATTGCAGTAAATACAGCTGTCCGGATGATATCGTTATGGTTGAAGTGAACGATCTTTTAAAAGCACTTATCGACAAAATGGCATTATGGGAATGGGATATTGAAGAAACGAAAACCCGAGCTACGAGCGCTTTGTTTTGGGAAGAGTTTTACCAAGCGAAGCAGTTTGAGTTCTCTTTACCCTTGCCTTCTGATCGACGTTTAACAGGGTTTCGTAAGGCAATGACCAAGAGTGGTTTTATAGCACCTGAGTTAAACCAACTGTCACAAACCGTTGGCGCGAGCAGCAAAACCATCACGCGCCTATTTAAGGCTGAGACTGGCATGTCTTATCAAGATTGGCGTCAACAGTGGCGGCTACTAAAGGCTATCGAGCTCTTATGTGAAGAAAGACAAGTCAGTGATGTTGCCCATTGTTTGGAGTTCTCATCAGACAGCGCATTTATTGCGTTCTTTAAGAAACAAACCGGACAGACACCACTGAATTTTATGAAGCACAGATCGTTGTTATAAGGCGATCATTTCGCGTGTTATTTGGTTTGGTCTACGAGAATTAGCTCGTCCAACGCAAAGCCTTTCTCTTTTGCTACTTGTTTGAAACGCTCGACCGTTGCTTTATCGACAGTTGGTGTGCGTGACAGTAGCCATAGGTAGTCGTGATTGAAACCAGAGATAAACGCGTAGTCGTAGTTCTCACCTAGTTCAAATACGATGTAAGACGAATAAAACGGACCGAAGAAAGACACTTTTAAATGCCCTGTGTTTTCACCATCAACGAAATACGCTTTGCCGTCAGCTTGCGTCCATTCTTTATCTTCTTCTGAATAGCCTCGGTTGATAACCGTTACGCCACCATCCTCACGGAGCTCGTATTCAGCCGTCACATTCGATAAACCGCGCTCAAAAGAGTGATCAAGACGCGCAATTTCATACCACTTGCCTAGATATGGTTGTAGTTCAAAGTTATTGACCGGCTCCACGCCGTCCGGTTTAGACGTACAGCCAAACAACGTTGCAAGAGACAAAAGTAAAAGTGTTTTGAGAGATTTCATACAGCAACCTGAAATTAAACTAGGGTCTGTTGACCTTTTGCGGTTAAATTTTGTTCGAGATAAAAGCGTTTTAATCGCGGCGAGAGGTTTGTAGCCTAGTTATTCTAAGCAAAATCCTCTCAACAAAGAGTAAAACGCTTTTAGCCGAACCCTTCGGGCAGCGTTTGTGGCTCCTTTCTACTGCGTTATCGGCTTATCAGGTAGGGCAACTACATTTCAAAGCCTCTGCCTTGTATAAAGAACCCACAAACTGCTGCAAAAATCAGCTCAAAAGGTCAACAGACCCTAATGCCTGATTTTACTATAGAAGATAAGAAATCGATCAAAAACGAATGAGCCTAAATTCTCCACAGGACAGTCCTACGTCTTGGAAACCTAGTAGTGCTTCAAACACATTAAAGTGGCTCACGACAACAACCTTTCGATATTGGCGGTAACGATCCAGCACCAACTCTGCCCGTGCTTTTAGCTCATCAACATGTTCGTAGCGACTATCGGTCATTGGAATACCCGCTTTTAACAGCTCTCGGTATTCGTGCCAGCGTCGGTCTCTTTCATTCAATGTAATGTAGCCGCCTTCTTTGTCCGCACGCCACTCTCTCAAGTCATGCTCAACAAACAAAGGCAAACCGCGATGACGATTGAGAATTTCTGCAGTTTGAAGTGTTCTTGTGTAAGGAGAGCTGATGATTATTTCAGCATCATTAAAGACTGGATGATTGAGTTTTTCTTGCAACACGGGCAAATGCGCTCGGCTAAGCGGCGCATAATCCTTCTCAAGTTGGGTCATCTGCCTCTCATCCGCTAACGTAAAATCTGGCACGCCATGCCTTACAAATACAATGTCCATATTGTGGTGCCCGTCCTTATTAAATTGCTATTGAGAAATTGGAGTCAATTTTAGATAGGAGTGCACTTCTCCATTCTTATATTCAATCGCAGAGTGGATGGAAGGTTCACGGTTTCCCACAACAGAAAGTTCATAAGTGTTTTCACCTTTGTAGATCGTGATATGAAGTACACCAGCCTCTAGCTCCCAATGCCCTTTGGTATGAAGGCGTCCAAACAAGGTGTATTCATCAAGTGAACCATCTGCATGCAAATGTACCTCTGTGATGTAGCCACCCGTGCAGCTCTTGATCCAGCAACGATCACTGACTTCTTCGAGGCGTATTTCTCTTTTGCTTGCCTTCCATTTTGAGAAACGTTCCGACTCAGCAAAAGATGCTTCGATATCGGAATGTTCTTTTATGGGCGTCCCTTCAAGCTCGCGCAAGCAAAGCTGAATCCAACTAGTTATTTGCATGGAATATCCTTAAGGTTTCAATTGCCCTTTTTACGCCTAAACGTGGGCTGCTTAATACTGGAATGTCGACATCAACTAATGATGCAGCACCTGACATCGAAGCTTGTGCCAGTACGATTACGTCATAATCACGAGCCTTTTGCTCTATTACCGCTTTTATCTTGTCGTAATAGCCTTGGTTATCTTGGTCGAGAAAACGCTCCCAAGCCCCTTCAACCACAAACGTATCTAACTGACGGATGCAATTGCCCTCACTTGTCTCAAGTAACGCCAAGCTAGGTTCAATGGTTGTCGATAATGCCGCGAGTAACAACACTCGCTCATGAGTGACAGCTTGGTCACCCATCGCGCGGTCGATACGCTGAACATTGGTTCCCTGCTCCGTAAGTGATTCAGCAAAGCGACCAATTGAGGAGCAGGTACAAACCACCAAGTTTGCTTGTTCAGAAAGCTCGCGTACTTTGCCTTGTACGGATTGTTCCACCTTAGATTCGTCCTCCCCAGCAACCAGACGCTCTAACAAGCCAGCATCGGCAAAGTGTGCGACTTTTAAATCAGGTGCGAGCTCTGTCATCAGTTCGGAGAAAGGTGGAATGTGTACGGGTGAAGTATGAAGAAAATATAGGTCGTATGGCTTCATGCTAAGTTGTCGATTTTTAGTTCAATTTCGACAACTTAGCACAAGGCGATGGGAATTAATGCGATCAGAGTTACTGTTGTGCTTCCCAAAGACCAAGAAAGTACTTGCCGTAAACCACTTCGGTTTTTAGATGCATAATCAGTAAAAATGCAATTAAAGCTAATATAAAGCGATTGAAATAACGACTGACTTTGGTACGGATTTTTATATCGAATACACCGATATGGATACCAACATAGGCAAAGGGGTAAACCAACAAAACAGCGAGTAACCAACCTAGGTAGCCGGATATCGCCATTTCTTCGTAGCCGATCATAATACCTCCACAATGAATACGACGGGAACGTTATTAGGGTCTGTTAATCTCTCGAGCTGATTTTTGCAGCGAAAGGTCAACAGACCCTAGTATTCATCATCTAACGGAGGCGGAATGTCAGGATTTACACAGCTGCGAGCCGTTGCCAAAAAGTCACTTAAATAAGTTACTTATCTATTTATAAAATCTTGAGAACCAAGAAAATCTTGTGCCATTTTTGGTGAAGTGATGTGGATGAACTCGATAGGCGAACCTTTTAAGTCATCTTTCAATTTTAAATAACGCTTCCGATTCTTTCGGTAATTCTTAACCGACCACCAAATAATCGAGTCTGTACTCAAAAACGCTTTTCTAAAGCTTTCTCTATTGCCAGTTCCTTCCCAAAACTCTTCTTGAGTCCATGCCCTTTTAATAGCACGAGTTATGGAACGATAAGTGGTGATAGAACGTGAATAATCGAGCCAGATGATGGTATCGACTCTTTGCCATTTGTATGGTTGTGTTCGGCTGTAATTCCCGTCGAGTACCCAAGCGTCTTGTTGAGTTACGTCCACGACTTTATCGAAGAACGTCTCATCATCGAGTTCTTTCCAATCGGGAAGCCAGAACAACCTGTCCATTTCTATGTACGTGACACCTAATTTCATTGCGAGTTGCTTTGAAAACGTCGATTTACCGCTTCCGCTGCTGCCTACTACATTGATCCTTTTCATTAAATCCTCCTAGGTGACCGTACCAAATTGACAAAGAGCGACGCATTCCAACTATAGGTAAGTCTGGAAAATGCGGAGGCGGGATACTAATGATTACGCTTTAAAGTTCTAGTGTAGGTTCAATAAGATGTGAAGTTACGCGCATAAAAAAGCCTCCAGTGAAGGAGGCTTGCAAATGAACTAATTACAACTTATCCCATGCGTCTGACCAATAAACGGTTTCACCTGGCGCATAAGAAGGGTTTGAACACCACCCAGTGTATGGCCATGGTTTACATTGATACAAGTTGCCATCTGAACCTGTGACAATGTCACCTGCTTCATACGCTTTTCCAGATTCATACGGAGGGTAACTGCCGCCATCAGAAACAATCACAGAGCGTTGAGCTGTCGTAGTTTGATTAGCACTGTCCGTTACGCGGTAAACCAAGTTGTAGACGCCTAGAACGTTCACATCTACACGGCCCTCTACACGAACTTGATCAGTCAAATCACCGTCTTCTGCATCCGTGGCTTTTACACCTGCCATTGGGTCAAATGCATCACCAAGCTGGATAGTTGTATCCGCGACACCTTCAAACTCAGGCACAAGACTGTAAACAACAACCGTTCTGCTTTGCTTGGTTTCATTGTTGTCGCTGTCTTTTACACTGTAAACCAAAACATAAGTGCCAACGGTGTTCACATCAACTGAACCTTCGACAGTAATGCTGTTAGTTAGGTCTCCATCTTCTTTATCAGATGCGGTAACACCTGCATACGGATCAAATGCACTACCGTGATGCACTCGAACATCGTTGATGCCGCTAAACACTGGTTCGCCTTCACTTGGCGGTGGTGGAGTCTGACCGTGGATAAACGGACCGTAATCCTTCACAAATTTTTCACCGTACGCCTGACCATTCTTGTTGGTGCCCATATCCCAGTTAACTGACCATGTCATTACGCCACGAAGTGCCTGCCCTTGCGCTTTAAGTTGGTCAAACGCGTCGTAAAGATCTTGAGGATCTTGTACAAAGCCCGTTGCTGCTGCATCAATGTTAGATGGAATACCAAACACCAATTTGTCATGCGGAATTTTATGGAAACCACGTGTACCGTTCGATAGAGAGTCTGAAATGTAGTAAATGAATTCTTGTTTTAGCGCATCATTGTTTTGTGCAATCCAACCCACACCTTCAACCCAAATACCATCACCACCTTGGTTGTAAAATTGAGGGTTGATCCAATCATAGTACCCTTCTAATCCAGTAATATAAGGAACGTATTTGCCACCTTCTGTTAAGTATGGAAACTCAGGCGCCATCGTAATTAGGAAGTTTTTGCCCTGCTGTTGATAGTGTTCTTTTACAAGGCGAAGTGCAGCTGGGATTACTGTTTGGTTGTCTGACGCGGTTACTGCAGATTGCTCTAAATCGATATCCAGACCATCAAAGCCGAACTTATCAGTAAGGCGGATGATCTCTTGTGCGAATGCTTGCTCATCGCCAGTTTTCAGCTCGACGTGCGCATCTGCACCACCAAGCGCAATAAGAACGGCGCGTCCTTGTTGGTTTAGTGCGCTAATTTGATCAATAAATTGTTGTTCTGAAAGACCAATATTTGGATCGAGCTTAAAGGTTGGAATGCGGCCTTCGCTGGTATTGAACACCTTCATGAAGGAGACGTTAACCACATTGTACATTGGGTCAACTTCATCCAGCGTCACACACGGCGCATTACCGCCCTTGTAACCAGCCCCATCGCACCAGTTATGCCAATAACCGACTACAACACCGCCATCTGGATTCACCATTTCATTAGCGGATGCTACGTTTGAAAGACCACTCAAACCCAATGCTACTGCTAGATATAGCGCTTTTTGCTTCATCGTGTTACCTCTCATCCATTTTGCTTCATCACAACAATCATTCAGCACTTTATATTAGTGCCTAATGAATTTTCATTGGATTATATGGCTGTATTGCGAAAACAGATACACGTGCAAAGTTATGTTTTCCAAGTCTATTTTATAATTGTGATCTTAATTCACGACGCGAAATGAATAGGAAATTAGCGTTCGCTCTTATGCGTGACTTACTAGCAAAATTAGGCAAAAAGTTAACCAAAATCTATTTTTTGGAGCTCGCTCGCAACGATTTAATCAGGATTTAACCCTGTTCATATAAAAAGTTTGCACAACGTAGACATTGGGCTGGAACGCCAACTTATATAATGCGGGCTTACATAAATAGAGGTTATTTTTATGAAATTAAAAACAGTGTCAGCTTGCGCAATCTTGGTTTTGCTTGTCGGATGTCAGCAAAAAACTCAAGATGAAGCGACACAGTCAACAACCTCGGCAGATGTATGTAATACACAAGGAAATATGCCAGGTGGGTGGAACGAATTCGATGCTACCCCAGACGCTCAAAAGGCAATGGCCTTTGTCCTAAACAAAATGGAAACTCTCGCTTCGTTTAAACAGATCTTGTCCGTTCATGCACAAATTGTGAGTGGTGTGAACTACGCGATAGAGTTTGAATTGAATGACGGATCAGTTTGGAACACGGTTGTTTATCGCAACCTTGATGGTGAATATGCGATTACGCAATCACCGAAAGAAGGTCGCTTCTGCGAACAATAAATGCTTCGAAACTGAGAACCAAAAAGCCCCGCTATTTTACACCGTAATTTAGTGGGGCTTTTTGTTTATTCATATTTTCCAGTACTGATTAAGAATCAAATGCCATCTGAGACTTCACAGAAACTGTAGAACCAAGTCGCGACGGTTCGACATCAATGCGTTGCGCCATTTGCTCTTTCAGCTCGGATACGTGAGAAATCACGCCAATCATGCGACCCGTTTGTTGTAAGTCGACCAAGGTTTGAATCGCAAGATCCAAAGATTCCGGATCTAAGCTGCCAAAACCTTCATCAATAAACAGCGTATCCAAGCGAATACCGCCACTGTAAGACTGCACAACATCAGATAGACCGAGCGCTAATGCCAACGCTGCCATGAAAGATTCACCACCTGATAACGTCGCAACATCACGCGTTTTACCTGTGTAGCTGTCCTCTACTACCAAATCCAAGCCTCGTCCTGCCGCACCTTTAAAGCCTTCAGTTTTACGAGCCAAGATATAACGGCCTTTGCTCATCAGACTTAAACGCTGTGACGCTTGAATCAATACATCGTCTAATAACACACCAAGGACAAATCGGTGCAGACTGATGCGGCTACCCGTTTTACCGCTTGCAACGTCATACAAGGTGCCAAACACTTTATATTCGTCTTCTAACTTAATGTTCTTGTCATGTAACGTCGCGATGTCATTACGGACTTTCTCTAGACGTTCAAACAAAGAGCGCGTGCTATCAAGCTGATTACGCGCTTCAACGTAACTTTGCTGAACGCTGTTTAACTTAACGTTAAGATTTTCTAAATCTGGCAACGCCAAGTCTTTCAATGTTGAACTTAAATCTGCCAATGTTTGTTCTAGCTTGATTTGAGTTTGTTTGAACGCATCAATTTCTTGCTGCCAAACCTGCATCTCGGCTTCATCCACTTTACATGCTAGGAATTGCGCTTCGTCCTCGAATGCACTAGCCTGCAACGCTTGCTCCCAATCAGCTTTTGCTGTGCTAAAACGATCGAGTGCTTCATTCAACCACTGTTGATTGGTTGTCAGTTGGCTTTCAATATTGGTCTTCGCCAGCACGGCTTGTTGCAAATGATTTTGTGCATTTTCTAAAGCGGAATTTAACTCCGCAATCTGTTTTTGAATCGCAACAATGTCTTGCTCAAGAACTTCAAGAGATGAGTACTTGGCATCTAACGAAGCAGACAGTTTAGCCAGTTGCTCTCGGTTCACTTTTATCGTCGATTCATTGGCTGCCATCTGGTTTTGCAGATCATTGATCTTACCTTCCCCAGTAACACAACGCTGGTTTAGCTCATTGACGCTTTGTTCCAGCTGAACCAAGTTAATCGATGACAATTGCTGTAAACGTTCACTGAGCTGCTGCATAGACGCTTGTAACGCGCTTAAATCCATTGATGCGGTTTGGCCAAGCTCAACGGATAGTTGCTCAATCTGCTGCTTGTATTGTCCGACTGCGATATTGTGCTGCTCCAATTGATTGCTCAATTGGTTAAGCGCAACTTGCCCTTCTCGCTCCGTATTTCGAGCACGCTGAACTTGCTCTTTTGTTACCTCTTCACCAACAAATTGAGCGGGTTGAGGGTGTTCTACACTACCGCACACCGGACACATTTCACCGGCCCGTAAGCGCTGAGCCAATACAGCAGCTTGAGCATTGTGCCAGCTCAATTCAAGTGTATCTGCTGAGCGTTGAAGTTCTACGTATCGCGCTTTTGCTTGGTCAACCGAAGCTTGTTTGCTAGGCGTCAATGCATCCAATTTCGCTAGCTCTTGGTTTAAGCCAGTGAGCTTCTGTAGGTCTTGCATCAAACGCTGTTGCTGTTTTATCTCTGCCTCTACGGTGCCAATACTTGCAACATCGACTCGAGCTTGATCCAGTAACTTCTGACCTTGTTGCGCCTCTAGCGTTAACTTCTCTTTCAGAGCGATATATTTTTTAAGCGTTGCCTCAAACTCAGATTTTTGCGTCAAACCTGCATTAATGGCTTTCTCTAGCTCTGACTTTTCAACCAACTTTCCTTTCATACCTTCAAGTTGGTATTGCTGCTCTGTCAGTTTTGGCAATTGTGCGGCTTGTTCTTTCGCGGTTTGCAATGCGCCTTCTTTGGATTTTACCGCGTCATTTGCCACAGTAAGATCTTGAGATAGCTTAGCTATTTTTTGCTCAAGTTCTTGCGTTTGCTTGGAGGCGCTTTGTAACGTGACATAAGGCAACTCAACCTTGCTTGCCTTCTTCGCATTGTCTAACTGCAATTGACGTGATGAGACAGCATCGCTCTGTTCCAAATGTTGCTTCAATGCAATTTCGGCTTGCTCGCGCTTTTTAAACTCATTGCTCAGCGCTTCTGCTTTTTGCAGTTCAGTTTTTAGAGCATTTAATTGCGCCAGAGATTCTTGCTCTTGCTTTTGTACAGATTCAAATTGAACAGATAAGGCTTCGCGCTGCTCTGTCAACTCCGCTTCAGAAGAAACACCAGCCACCTGCAGTGCGCCTCGAATTTGGTTATCAAACTCGTCTTTGGCTTTGCTAATGGCACTCGCTTTGTCTTTCAGTGCATATTCAATCTTCTTGTAGATATCCGTTTGGAATAGCTGACCAAAGATCTCTTCCCGCTCTTTGGATGTCGCAAGTAACAACTCTCGAAACTTACCTTGTGGCAACACCATCACTTGGCGGAACTGAGTTTCGTTCAAGCCAATAATATTGGTCACTTCTGTCTTTACTTGCGTTGTTTTGCTAGTGATGAGCTTTTCTTCGTCCGTAATCTCATACAATGCTGCGGTATGCTTACGCACCGTCATGCCCTCACCACGCGCTTTTGGCGCTTCTTGTTCTGGTGAGCGAATCACTCGATAAGACTTACCGTGCAACGAGAACTCTAGCGTCACTTCAGTCAGCAACGTTGGCGCTGCCATATCGCAACGCATTTGAATGCCTTGGCGTTCATTACCCGTCGTTTCACCATAAAGAGCAAAACAAATCGCATCGAGGATCGAGGTTTTACCCGAACCAGTAGGACCGTTGATGAGAAACAAAGGGTTAGTTCCCAGCTTGTCGAATTCAATCGTTTCTGTTTGAGCAAACGGACCAAAAGCCTGCATTGTCAGTTTAATGGGTTTCATGTTTGGTCCTTACTGAGCTTGCTGAGAAAGTTGTTTGATAATGTCACTGATCGCTTGATCTTGTTCTTGCGATAATTGGCCGTCTTGCGCTTCCGAAAAGAAGTCTCGGAACATATCTATCTCACTTCTCGCCAATTTCGCTTGCGCCATTTCTTGCTCGACACCAATCAACATGCCCGGTTTTTCTAGGTGCAAAACATTCGGGTAAACAGTACGTAGCTTTTCCATTGGGTTTAAGATCGCGTGCTTATCCATCAAACGTACCAACAAGTAGTCTTCGTTTTTCGGATCGGTTTTGCCCTGCTCTATCACTTGTTCAAGTTCACCTTCAACGATTCGCATCTCATGAGGTGCAGTAAGGTTAAAGTGCTCTGCAGAGACAAACCCGTTTTGGTCAATTTCCACCAGCGTGAAACCTTTCTTCTGATTTTGTTCACCAAAACTGTATTTCATCAATGAGCCAGAATAACGAATGTATTCTTCGCCTTTTTTCTGTGGCTGATGCAAATGCCCCAACGCCACATAGTCAAAGTTGAGGAAATGCTCGTGACTGACGCGGTCGGAACCGCCAATCGAAAGTGGACGCTCAGATTCAGACTCAATGGCACCATCGACAAAGCAGTGGCTGACTAACACGTTGCGTTGCTCTGATTGGAACTGTTCAGCGATTTTCTCAGCAAGTAGCTTGTGCGCTTGGTCGTGGGTCGAAACGGGTTCTTGGTAGGCAAAACGGACTTGCTCAGGGTCGTTATAAGGCATGCCATAAAAAGCCACTTGCCCTGCGCTTTCGGTTTCAATAACAACAGGGGTAAGCATGTCTTCGAAGTTACTGATAATGTGAAGGCCCGCATTTTTCATCTGCTCAGAGCCAAATCCCAAGCGCTCTGCACCATCATGGTTACCAGAAATCAAAATCATCGGCGTGTTTAGCTCACCACAGATTCGCTTCACTACTTTGTTAAGTAGCTCAATCGCAATGGTTGGTGGGACAGAACGGTCATAAATATCACCAGCAACTACCACCGCATCAACAGGGTTGTTTTCAATGTATTGGATTAACTGGTCAAGAACGGCTTGCTGATCGTCAAGCAAAGAGACGTGATGAAACTGTCGGCCAAGATGCCAATCTGAGGTATGGATAAACTTCATTCGAATTCACTTTCTGCCATCTACATGGCGTTATCTTATTATCCCCCTAGGATATCGTGAGTTCGTAAGCTTTTCATGTGGTTTGTGGCGTATGCTGAAGTTAAAGTATAAACGAGCTAATTGTGCGTTCTTCAAATCTACCAACCATAAGCATCTAAGATTTGGCGATATAGTTCCTCATACGCATCTTCTTCATTTTGACATTCAGTTACAGACGTAATTCTTCCTTGACTGTTGTATACAACTTGCCAAGAATCATCTCGATTGACCACACACAAACACTCACCATTTTTTAGTCCATCTAGGCTATAGGATTGATGAGGTACTTTTTTCAATTTATCAGCATTCATAACAAAGCGAACTAGTGTAGAGTTTTCATTATTCATTTGCGTTTATATCCTTTGCCTAATTTATTTGCACAAACCCGCTCATTATTTAGGGGGAAAAGACATGCCCTAAGAACTCGGTTTACCTATCTAAAAATTCTACGTCCAACCGCTCGACACAGAGACAAATAAACTGACCATCCAAATATGCATAATCAGACTCTAAAAAATCATCACAAATCTTAAGTCCAGCGTCTATGGTCCCACCGCTTAGTCTACCTAATAGCTTATAAGCATAGGTACTATCGACCCTTGTCATACTAGTTTCGTCTGCACTTTCCTGCTCTGTTAATTCAAAGTCCAACATTTCAAATGCAACGGGATATTCTTGCCCAATATACAATTCATAGGGGCACACCCCGGCAAAACAGGTTAATTCGACACCATTAACTTCAAGCGTAACTTCTTCTTCAATATCTGGGTTTAAGCTAAGAACTCTTGCCTTGTGTGTGATCACTATTCAGCCAAACTGATTGTTTAAAAGATATCTATCTAGATCGATACTGGGTAAACAAAAGAGCCCACAAAGCGTGAGCTTGAGTTTTGCTATGCAGGACGGGTTAATCTCTGTGACTTTTAAGGACATTGCCGACCATTGACGCCATATCGATAATTTCGGCTCCCCCTAAATCCGCCATAACCTGTAAAAATACATGTAGATCTTCTTTGGTCATAGCATCTGCGGACTTCTTGCCCCCCATAAATAGGTAAGGGGTAAACACCATCACTTCTTCTTTACCCACTGGACCATGTTTTTTAATCGCAGACGGAAAGAGAGGTTTTGAACTAACTTCTACGTCTATATATTCTTTATCTTGAAAACCGAAAAAGCTTTGAATTGCAATATTAGCATCGCCTTTAGAAATGTCTTTTGCGTGTCCTTGATTTGTCATTATCCAATTTAAGTGTGTCGCTATATCGAGTGACGCACCTGTTCGCTCTCCCCACAAATAGAGTTGACCATAGGCGCTTCGAGCTATCACATGGTAGTTGTCATAGTGTGCGAACTCTGTATCGTCGAGAAAAGATTCAAGCACATCTTCAAATTCTGCGGGATTGGTGATCCAGAATAGACCATCGTTAAAGCCAGAGAAACCGACCATTTGCCAGTATTTAAGTAGCTGATCTGGAAGTATGCCTCGATATGCTTCAACTTGTTGGTCAGTCGCCTGAATATGTTCGGTCGGCTCGCCAAACTCTTCTATAAACATTTCAAAATATTCGTCATTCAACTTATTTGATTCCACGTAATGGGCAGCGATCCAGCGAAACATTCATTTGGGTATCTGGTCCTAAAGTTTCGAATGCACGTTGCGCTTGCTCATCCGTCTGAGATAAGCGCGATTTTGTGCGCCACTGAGATCCCCGCCGGATATCGTGAGTTCGTAAGTTTTTCATGTGGTTTGTTTTGGACGCAACTTTAAGAATACAAATTATTTCCCCGAAAGAAGTGGTATCCTGATTATCAAAATTTTCGCCCAGACACTGCTCGATTCAATTACACTCCCTTCCTAATTTCTTCTTTAAGCTGAACTAATGAGTTTACGTTAGCTAACTCCAGATGAAATGAGTAATCCATGTCAACCACTTGGAGAGGTATCATGAGCAGAGTTTTCAATTGAAGAACAAAATCTAGACTATTATCATCAATTCCATCGACAGTTATTGTTTCGAGGTCATCACTCAATCGAACAATGTAACTCTCATTATTTACAGCGTACTCTGCCTCAAAAACAGAGCCAATAAAATTTCCTTCTTTGTCATTTCTAACACCTACTATCTTTCTAATTTGTTGAACAACGGTATCTTTATCAAATTGTTCATTTTCACCAATAAATAGTAATAGTTTACTCATATCATCCCCCTCCTGACTCTTTGATTGATGTCCTAACAACCTTAACATGCCCTGGTATTTTATATTTTTCGATTAGTGACTGAAAATAAGGCTTTGCTAGAGGCTCATTAATTCTCACCTCCAACTTGTTAAACGGAACCTCAGAATCCTTTAAAACAGCTTTAAATCGTTCAAATTCATGTGCTTGCTCCTTGCGAATTTTTTCACGCAAAAATGGCGGAATCTTAGAGTCTTCAATAAAAGGACTTCTGCTCTTTTTATCAACAAACTTTGCTTCAAGAATTACAGTTCCTTCATAGCCATCAATGTCTATTGATGTCCCCCCTCCAAAGACTCGATAGTTCCGAGGCCCAGTCTGTTCTATTTCAAACAGATTGGCAGGTCGGTTTGAAGGCGTGACTTTACTATAAAGCCGTGACACATAATCGTCTATATGCGTACTTACATTATCCGCGATATTATTGCCATGACCTTCAATTTTGTCGAGCTCACTGACATACTTAGTCGCCATAGCCCCTTGCCCGACAACAGGAACCATTGCAGAAAGTGACATTCCCGCGTTAACAAAGTCACCAGTTACTCCATACAAAAAAGTATTAACTGCGTCAGGAATAATTCCGACTCCGGGCAGCATACCCGCGGCATCGAGTGCCATATGAACATCGTTAATACTTAAAGCTGAATGATGCGGGGACGAATACGCATGTAGCTTGTAACTAGGTGAAGCTTGAGTAATTGTAGCTTGATAATTCCCCGAGCCCATTGCGTAGTACACCGACTTCTCAGGCGAATTATCGTTGCGCCCCGCTAGAACTGTATGCGACTCCTCTTTTGCACATAAACCCAAAGGATCAACCCACGAGACAGGGTTTGGTGCGAATTGATAGTGGTTAGTTCCACCAAGCAGCCCTAGGGGATCGGGTTGGATAAATCGACCTATTTGAGGATCATAATAGCGTGCTAAATTGTAATGCAGACCAGTCTCAATATCGAAATACTGCCCCTGTAAGCGAAGGTTGTTTTTAACCGTCTCGATTTCAACGTGAGCAAATCCAAAGGTATCGTATGTTGCTTGCCAAACTACCTGCCCTTTAGAGTCCACCAAACGTTCTGGGGTTCCGATTTGATTACATTGGAAAAAATAACACTTGCCGTTTTCAATAAGAGCAAGCGGAACTACGCTGTTTGGTTGATATAGATACCACCGATAACCCGAACGCGAATACTCGCCGACTAGATGACTTCCTTGCCAAATAAACTCGGTGGTTCCATTTTCGCTGATTTGCTTCGTTCTGCGTCCTAGTGCATCATATTCAAATTGACACAACCGCCCTTCAGTCTCGACACTGATTAACTGTCCTTTTGCATCATAAGCACAATGCTGTTCCCACCCATTGCCTTGAGTGCGGATTCTATTGCCTAGCTCATCGTAGTCGTACCTTACGCCGTTATATTCAACCAGCCGATCATTGTCTAGCTGTGCACTTTCATCATTAAAATTACCAAAACTGTCAAAGGAATATGACTTTTCTAAAGTCTGTGTTTTTACTCTTTCTAATTGCCCAAGTTCATCATAACGGTAATGCAACGCCCCCTTTTCACTATCAACGATAAGAGACAATAAATGCTGCGCGTTGTAATGATACTTACGCTCGAAACCAGTCCATATTTGGCGCTTCAAGCGACCTATTCCATCGAACTCTCTTAGCTCTTTTCCCGCGCTATAAGTGATTATCGATAAACGTTGTAATTCATCGTATTCAAACTTAATTGAATCTTCTCTCTCAGAGCCGTTTGAATGAATCGTTAATCCACATACCGTGCCAAATTGGTCATGCTCATATAGAACCTCTGTTCCATCGTCATAGCGTTGAGAACGAAGTAAACCGTTATCTTGGTATTGATTGACGAAAGAAAAGCGTCCCTGCTCCTCACTCACCAATTTCGTGCCAGAATACGTATATGAAATATTAGAGAAACGGTTGTGCGCGCGAGTTAATTTACCACCTAGAGTATGCTGGTAATGGTTCTCTACACTTCGATTTTTGCCACTGGCTTTAACTTTTGCAACCTGTCCAAGCTCATCATATTGAAACGAGATCAGAATAGAGCAATGTGATATTTGACTTAACCTTTCAGCTCGGTCATAGGTGTAATTGGTCTTAATTCGATCGAAGTTAATTGTCTGGCTTATATGACCGTCAGGTGTGTACTCAAACTCATATTTGCAGCCATCCGAGCGCTCAATGCTCGTCAGGTTTCTTTCCGAATCATAAGAAAAAGAAAAAGCACTCTGATCTTGTTTCACTATCGCTGTTGGCTGGGCTAGATGCCCCCAAACAATATCTATAGAACCTCGTGGCGTGCAGATCTGTTTAACTCGACCAAAATCATCATATTCGTAACGATGCTCTCGAAATGTTTGATCTTTTTTACTTTGAAAATATAAACGGGTAAGTAAGTTGTTTTCGTGTCGCTCAAAACCAGCAATCAAATCATGGGGATAAGAGATACCATTGATACGTTCATATTCGTCATAGCTATAACGAACCAAACACTGGTTTACTTTCTTTGCTAGCAGCTGGTTTGCCTCACTCCACCACCATTGAGTACGAGTTCCAACATCGCTGTTCTGCTCTACTTGTCGACCGTGTTTATCAAACAACGAATGTTCTTTTCGCCCGTTTTTGTATTGGTGCATGACCAACTGACCTAAAGCATTAAACTCTCTTATCTCAACTTCACCGTCAGGAAAACAATGCTTTATACATTGACCAAATTCATTGTATTCAAAATCTTCGATCGCCCCTGAAGAATGCACTTTTTGCTTCATCAAGCCAAACTCATCGTAGAAGTGGAAAGTGTAGCTTTTATCCGGATTAGTCGTGCACGCTAACCTCCCCATAGAATCGTGCTCATATGCCATAAGTCTGGATTCAGGGCTTATGCATTCAAGCAATTTTCCATTTTCATCATGCTTATATTGCCATCGGTTTCCTAACGAGTCCCAGTAAGTTGACTCGTATAACCCGATATCAAACCGATAGTCATAGACGCCTTCATCCCCCCAATTTCGAACACATTTTGCATCTTTTCCTTCACCCAACCATTCAAAATAATGAGAAAAGCCAGTCGCTCGCGTTCGCTTAACCAGTAGGTTCGAGTCGTTGTATTGATACTTTTCTATGAGACCGTTTTCGTTCTTGGCACAGATTAAGCGACTACCTGCATCGTAATCATATTTTGCTAACACGTGGTTTGTTTTGGGGGTTCTGATTTCTACAAGCAATCCATGTTCGTCGTACTGAAGTTCAAGTTTTGGTTTCTGGTTGACACTGACTCCAACCACTCTGTGATTGCGAGAGTATTCAAGGTTCACGGTTTTCATGTGACCCAGACGAACTTCACGTGCGACCCACAACTCGTCTTTCAAATAAAACTTAATTTGAACTTCGTTTCTCAATGACACGAGTCGATAACCATTTTTGTGGAACAGGCAGCTTGCACCAGAATAAGCTTGATAACTAATTCCGCCGATCTCCACACTAGGAAATTGAATCGTGTCTCCTACTTCATCCATAAAAAGCCAACCTACCACGTTAGACTTTTCATCTAATACATCCATTAGCTCGTATTGAAATATATGCCTCCAGCCAAAGCCTAAAGATGTACTCGTATCACAGAGAGAAGAGCGATACGTACGTAACCACGTCAAATGAAAAGGTAATCTAACATCCACTAAAGATAAGTGTTCTTCACCTGTCACCATCGACACGGGATCGCCAGCTTTAACATGACGTTTACTGCTTTCATCTTGAGGAGAGAGACTTACAGAACTGCTCGCATTAACACGTTCAGAACGCGACAATACCCTCGCACCTTTTGACGCCTTTAGAGCGACAGGTTGTGGAATATTCGTTGGTGGATAGAATGTTTTAGGGAGTAACTTAGGCAGTTCTGATACAAACAAAACACGATCAAATAACCCTTTAGCGAGTAGCTGGTCGAGCTCTTCTATGCCTTTATCTTCATACTCATGAGCAAATGACACTTCTTTACTCGTCCAAGAGGCGATTTCTCTTAGGTCATCCAATGATGCAAAATGAAATTGCTCAATAAAAACCGCTGCACAGTTTTCGGTGCCAAATTCTTTTTCAATACCAACATTTAAACGTTGATGAGAAAAGCAAAATACGGCACCACTTAACGCTTTAAGTTTGACAATCCGTTGTAAGTTCATCTCTTCAAGTTACTCATTAACCCAGCGATACAAAACGCCTACGGCATATCCATACCGTTCAACGTCAATTTGCAATCCGCAATAATTTGATATGTTTCTATTTGCTTGCTGCTGGTAAACACAGAGCGCTTTTAATAAACCATTACAAGGACCTAAGGGACCCGTGATCGAATCTATTAGCTGATAGGAAGTATCCGCTGTTATCCAAGGAGATAAGAACTGAATAGACTCCAGCCATACTGGCTCTTCTCCTTCTATAGACAGAGCGAGTTCGTCTAGAAGATGGGTACAAACAAGCCCCAATTGTTTAGTGATATTTGATGTCGCCGTATCAGTCCCTTCAAAGTCCAAATCAACAGCAACCTTGTAAGGACGTAGTCCTCTATGCCCCATGGAACAACGCGCCATAACTAACGAATCAAGACCATATACTGAATCGATTGCGTTTAAAGCGACGACCCACACTGAGTTATTTTTTTTGACCAAGCGTTCAATACTGTTAAGAGCCATCAAAAAAGAGGCATTACCATATGGATAAAGGGCAATTTTATCCGCCTCGACTTTGCTAAATATCGACAAAAACGAAGCGATAACTCTTCGCAGAATGTTCTTATCGGTGATATTTGGCAGCAACAAGAAAACATGACCTGAAATATCCCACTTGCTCAGATAGTTAGAATAAGAATCAAGCGTATCAATAATAGAGAGAGAGTCGATCTCTTCAAAGTTCGATACAGAGAATTCTGACGGCTTTAACGTATGATTAGTGAGCTGAGATATTGAAAATTCTTGGTCTCCCAACAAACACAAGCTTGGCTGAAACATAAGCCCCATCTATCCACCAATGACTACCGTTGGGTTGCCGACTAAAATTTTACCGCCGTGAGATGTCGAATCCCCTAGCCGTGCTGCCGGTTTCCCGTTGATTTTCACGCTAGAAGACCCCGAAGAGATACTATCTGGTGGGCCAACGCAAATTAGCTTATCGCCTTTTCGTGCTGCAGGAAGACCTGTGATTTTTACGTTTGGAGACCCCATTATGACAGGTCCTCCGACGTGAGGAATTTTCCCTGTCTTTTTGGGACATATGTGAAAGCTACCTATTATTGCTGCTGGTTTTCCCATTTCTTCGCGCCTTAATTAAGAGAAATTTGCCCGGCTTTTAGTGCGATGGCAGAGCCATTAATCGAGATCTTATTGCCCTTAATATTGATCTCGCCAGAACTCGACATTTGAATCGACGCCCCACCAACCTTAATTTCAATACTTTTTCCTGCATTAATTGATAATGCCTTACCAACATCTAAAGATTGATTCTCACCTACTTTAAGGTCGGCACTTTTACCCACTTCTTGGCGCAATTCATTGGTGACTTTTTCTTTTTTATTGTTCTCTATAGAAATATCTGCACAGTCTTCGACTACCATTTGAAACAGCTTTTCTGCGTGTAAGTAGACATGCTCATCACCAGGCTTGTCTTCAAACCGAAGCTCGTTGAAGTTATTTCCCTCTTTCTGTACAGAGCGAGATTTGTAACCACTTTGAGAAGCTTGGTCCGGTAATTTGTATGGTGTCTCTTGAGTTCCATTGTAAAGAGAGCCGGTAACTATAGGCTGATCCGGGTCGCCATTAACAAAATCGACAATGACCTCTTGACCAACTCTTGGGTGGAAAATACTACCCCAGCCATTACCCGCGCTCGCGTGCGCAACGCGAATCCAGCATGAACTGTTAGCATCATATTTACCTTGTCTATCCCAATGAAACTGAACTTTAATTCGTCCATGCTTATCAAGGTAAATCTCACCATCCTCATTTCCAGTAACAATCGCGGTTTGAAGACCTCTAACTTGAGGTCTTCGAATATGAGTTTTTGGACGAAGCATGGTTTTTGAACCGACGCAGTGGAAAGACATTTTAAAACCTTGAGCTGACGTCCCACCTTGCCCGGTTTGATTGAGCACTGATGCAGACATGGAAACCGAAGAAAGGACAAACTCTTTACCTACACGGCTTACATCTTCATGTTTTTTAAATTTAAATAATTTACCAACAGTAAAGGTTCTGCAACTTGCTTCACCACTACATTGATAAGCATCTTGTTGTAACGATTCAATTGCATGCTTATTGCGTAAGGAAAAATCATCTTTAGTCTCAGTTTCCGCGAGATATTCATAGTGCTCACTAACTGGTACCGAAAAATATTCACTCTTTCCATTCGCTTGGTGCATCGGATGAGACAAAGGCTTAAGCATATCAAAGCCTGCTTTACATGTTTTTTTAGTCGTCAGTGTTTGGGTCTCATTCCATGAACTAATGTGGCTTACTTCACTCGTACCTGTTGAATGATTAACAAAGAACTCTTCCCCTGACTCGTAGTAATCAGCGTCATCAAAAAATTCAATAACATGGGAAGATTCTGTATGCGAAAAGCAATAAGCAACTCCCTCTTCAGACAGTAACCGCTCTATAAATGCCAGATCAGTTTCGTCATATTGAACTTTATACGCATACTTGGGGTAACTTCTTAGAGTTTTAAAACTGAACTCAACATCGTGTTCTGATAGAATCAATGAAATTATTTCTTCTATGCTTTTATTTTGAAAAATACGGCAGTTAGTGCGGTAATCAGAAAATCGAATTTTAGGCTCGATATACAAATCTATGTTTTTGTAATTCTCACCATGCTCAACTGTAGTAACCCTTGAACCAGTTAATCTGGCTCTAGATACAACCCCATGGAAATAACGAGGTTTAGCGCTAACAGATGGATGATTATCCATCGTGATCAAGACCTCTTTTCCAATGATGTTATTCAATTCCTCATGTTGGTCGTTAAAATAAGCATGAGCATACAATGAAAAAAGTTGGGATGCAGTCTCTTTATATTCAAAGGAATTAAGAATTAACGTATCACTCCCAAATGGTGAAGAAATTCGTATAAAGTTATTTTTCTGAGATGCTTTTTTCATTAGATACTTCTTTATAAAATAGCGGGAAGAAAGCTCTTCCCGCAATACAATTACATTTGCTGACCTTTAACACCGCTGTAGCCATATACTAATGGCGCAGATGTGTTGTTCTTATCGTCAGTAGGTGTAACTGTCATCATCATTTCAGTGTAAGAAATAGTGATTGTTTCAATTGGACGATCGTCCTGGATTGACACAGAGTAGTTTGAAATCATTGCATCGGTAAGTTCGATTTTCATGATCTCTTCTACCTTTTCACCTTGCTTGGTGATGTGGAATACCGCTGGTTTACCTTTACCAATGGTAGCTTCTTTAAATAGGTCCGGTGATGAACGGTCTTGAAGCTTAGTGATCGTCAAATCGTATAGACGTGTTGCACTTGCTTCGCGGTCCATCGCTGTACCAGTGTACGATGAAATTTCACGACCAACACTCCAATCTACAGATAGTAGAGTAATTAGATCCTTGTACTGTTCGGCTGTTGCCTCACCTTTAATATCTGCATAT
>NZ_JAPPTO010000089.1:0-773 GCF_027587135.1 Vibrio sp. MM46 | reverse complement strand
AGCATTTATAATAGTACTTTTGATAGATGATTTCACGAACTATCAAAAAGTATACAAAATGATAGGTGGTGGGGAGGGTTGCGCAATATTTTAATGAATGTTTATTTTAGTCGGAATAATGAGCAATAAACTGTTTGATTTGAAGTGTCTATTGATTTTGTAATTTTGATTGCTATTAGCTATTTATGTGCATGTAGTTGCACCTTTAAAGCGAAGTTGTATATTCGATGTGGTTTGCATGAAGCACGTTAAATTCGAACCGAGACGATTTAAACATAGATGTTTACATAGACAGTAGGCTTTGTTGCTTAATTCAGAGAGAAGACATGCCTATCCTATAGCGCTTAATTCTTAAACGATATATTGAGTTTAAGGCTGTAAGCTTATTCAGCACTTTGATCATTGTGTAAGTTTAAGATGCCACATTCCTCCAACTTAGAAATGTCACATTAAGTGTAGAATCCGCACCTTAGGGTTTTTTGCTTAAGATGCAGGAATGCTACTGACTATGAGCTCCCAAGAGCTGAAAAGCTCGAACTTATTCAACACGTTTGTGATACATTCCACTGACAATCGGTTCTGAGAACAAAAAGAATGCCATTCATGGCATCACGATTATCGACCCTCTTTCGATGTGTACCGAGAGGGGGTAGTCTTTCGGATAGGTAACAGACGCTCAATTTTTGCCAAAAGGGCATCAGAGATTAGGTGTATTGTGTTGAACTCATTTACAATATTTTCAATAGGTGTTGATTTTACTCAGACAACACCTA
>NZ_JAPPTO010000088.1:0-788 GCF_027587135.1 Vibrio sp. MM46 | reverse complement strand
AGTAGTGTTGGATAATGAGGATATTCTGCCTTGCCTCGTACATAGGGTGTCGGGTGATATAGTCAAGGATGTCAAATGCTGCGTCACTGTAAGGCATGTGGCTATTGAGGATATCGTCAATCTTTTGGGTATGGTCGAAGATTATTTCATAGCGCTCATGCGCCTTGGCTTTAGATAAGATGCTCTCTTTTTGTTGTGTATTGAAATGGCGCGGATGTTTCATGTTCACGAGGTGAAGGGGTACATGACGCAAAGCGCAATAGTAGGACGTCAGTTTTAGAGCCGTTTCTGCCTTATCGGGAAAAACCATGTTGTTGTGTGTGTATCCATCCCCCGCTTTTTTGAAAAGGTGAAACAGGTAGGATGGGTCGTTTACGACAACCGCATTTAAGTATCTGCTGACCTCAAACTTCGGGGATTGGAGAGCGTTTGATTGAGGGTGTTTTTCTGGGTGTGAGCCGTTATAAATATTAATAACACTTACTATCAGCGCATAGGTCCAGGCACAAGAAAATGCCAATGTTATAAATAACATCCACATCTGAGTAGGTAATGAGAATAGCGGTATTGCTATGACTGATGCCGTGATCATTGAGCACGTACTAGAGTGACAGAGGGCGCTTCTTAGCGTTGCAATGCTGGTTCTAGTCAGCGCTTTCACATTTTTCTTTTTTGATAGCCACTGGTGAAAGCGTGAGGCGTGAATGTTGTTTTCTTTTCGTTGGTTCAGAACGATAGCTAAGAATATTGAGTAAGTGATGATCAGAACAATTTCTAGTGTAATTTGA
>NZ_JAPPTO010000087.1:0-794 GCF_027587135.1 Vibrio sp. MM46 | reverse complement strand
CCATTATACGACACAACTCTCAAAATTCTTGGTCAAGCTTGAGACGCAATATGGCAAAATGACGTTATCTGAATGCTGAACGTTGAGAAGAGATGGGAAGACTCAATGATGCACAATTACAGTGTCGCATCGAACATATTTTAGAACGCCATCCTAACGCCTCGTCCTTAGTCGTGCGCCAGCGTCTAATGTCAAACCTAAAGCCATCACACATATATCCGCACTTAGTGCCCTTCTACGAGCAGTACCGCATTGATGACAGTGCCGATATTCAGCGCGAGCTGAAAAAAATGATGTCTATGCACTTAGGGCTGAGCATCATCGCGCAAACCTTGTCGATAGGTTGCTTTAACTACCGGCAAGTAGAAAAAGCCTTGTTAGAGTTGACGGCTGATTTTGACCATCTAGCACAAGCTCAGCGCTGTAAAGAGTTGCGCTTTGGTCATGGCGCTCCAACGGATGAACATCACCAGTCTCAAATTGTGATGACGTTACAAAGGTTAGGTCACCGCTTACCCGACATTTGGCAAGTATTGCGGCAAGCAACCGAAAGTAACAAAATAGCCAAACCAAGATAACAAACGTTATCCCTCGAATTATCAGTAGCCTATCTCTATTTTGGGAGGCTCGCTATAACTTCAAAGTATGACGACAATCCCCACTTGTTGGTGCTTTAGAAGCCTCTTAAACTAGCGATGCGGCTTTTCGAGCTGTGGGTTAAAGTGAGAGCATTGAGTACAGCTATAGGGACGTACAAGGATGTGAAAAGCCGCCCACAGACTGTCTTTATCCTT
>NZ_JAPPTO010000086.1:0-900 GCF_027587135.1 Vibrio sp. MM46 | reverse complement strand
GACTTCAAAGCCAGGAATGCCCGCCCCATCAACAGAAAAAGCGTAAACAGGTAATTGGAAGCGTTCGCTAAGGCGAGTAATTTTAGGTGCGCTCTTGTGGCAGTATGGGCAGGTACTTTCAAAAAAGAACACCAGAGCGTATTGGTTTTGCATGGCGGCGTGTGCGGTGCCAGCAAACAGTAGTACAAAACTGAGCAAAAGGGTGCGAAGAGATGGCATGGTGCCTCCTTGCGTTTTAGGTTAAAAAGAAACAAGTAAAGTGTTGTCATCCAAGAGGGCGGTATGGACGAGATAAATAATGTGGTATCGAACGTTGAGCTAGGTTTGGGGTTTATAGCAGCGCTTGCGCTGTTTGCTTTGGTATGGTGGCTGTTTTTGGATTAGAAATCCGATTGCTCAAAGTTGGTCGCAACGTTGTAAAAACGCCCAAGCAAATCATTTTGGCTTATCCAGCCATACGCCAGTGGCTTCATCTCTCCGGTGCTTGGGTGCACCAAAATCAGCGCTGGCGTAAAAGGAACGGTGACCTTGCCTTGGTTATGGCGGTTCTCTTTGATGTTGGTGATGAAGGTTTCATCATTACTAATACCAAGAAGCTCTAAGTGGTATTGGTCAGCAAAAGCTTGAATGGAAGGGGCAAGCTGCTGACTGAGCGTATCGTTGCCGTCATAAACAAAGAAAAATCCCCAGCCTTCCTGCTTCATCTTTTCAACTGCATCGGTTTTCTTTTTATTTTCTAGATCGAGATACACCTGCCTTGCGGCTTGCTCTGTCGGGTGGTCTTTAGTGTAAGAGAGCTCCGGTCTTTCCAGTAGCAGTGCTTTGAATGTCATGCCTAGCTGGTCAGTCTGGTCAGTGATAAATCGATTAAGTGCCAAGAACCTTGCCAGTTTTTCCTTG
>NZ_JAPPTO010000085.1:0-903 GCF_027587135.1 Vibrio sp. MM46 | reverse complement strand
TTGAGAATCCAGACTTGCAATCAGGTGTGAAGTGACGTCATCAACACTTGCTCCATCAAAATGGATATCTAATGTCGTTCCACCTTTAGAGATACTCAAGTTAGAGTCTGTTGCTCCATCTTGCGTAACTTCCACATGGTAATTACCAACATCGCCAGTGTGATCGCCCGACTTCAGATCATCCAGTAACGAACCAAGTTCGTCCTTAGATAGATCCTCGAACAAGTCAGAGAAATCAAGAGAGTCTTCGTTTGCATTGAAGTCTTTTACTGCATCAGTCTCATTTGCAACATCCACCCACTTGAAGATGTCTGCACCATCACCACCGGTAAGGATATCGTTACCCAAACCACCGATCAGGATGTCATCACCTATACCGCCGTCCAGCGTATCTGAGCCACCTTGCCCGAATAGGATATCGTCGCCTTCACCTCCAGACAGGTTATCCGCTCGGTCGCTTGAACGAGATTGCTCAAATTCAGCTTGGTTGTCAGTAATGTAGTTATGAACATCTTTCTCGGTAACAAGACCAACATCTTTACCTAATTGACCAGCAACATACTCTTGTAATGCAGATACACCTTGTTCATCACTAGAACCAAATCGAATTGCATCACCGAAGATAATATCGTCACCAGCTTGACTATCGATGTCATCTCTACCTTGAAGCAGAGCGACTTCCTTACCAAGGATAACTTCAGCCAACTGTGAAACATCAATGTTGGTTCGCACTGTATTGTCTGAGTCGTAGTTTTCGAGTGTGCTTGCGTCCAAGTTGTTACCAAGACCAATCGCATGCACTTCACTGAACTCTTCCAATGCTTTGTACATATTATCAGCTTGAGCGGTAACACTATTGCTGTAGTCATAGTAACCCGTGTTGCTGTACATGTAGCCAAGGCG
>NZ_JAPPTO010000084.1:0-913 GCF_027587135.1 Vibrio sp. MM46 | reverse complement strand
TAAGGAAAAGCTGGCAAGGTTCTTGGCTCTTAATCGATTTATCACTAACCAGACTGACCAGCTAGGCATGACATTCAAATCGCTGCTACTGGAAAGACCGGAACTCTCTTACACTAAAGACCACCCGACAGAGCAAGCCGCAAGGCAGGTGTATCTCGATCTGGAAAATAAAAAGAAAACCGATGCTGTTGAAAAGATGAAGCAGGAAGGCTGGGGATTTTTCTTTGTGTATGACGGCAACGATACGCTCAGTCAGCAGCTTGCGCCTTCCATTCAAGCCTTTGCTGATCAATACCACTTTGAACTTCTTGGTATCAGCAATGATGAAACCTTCATCACCAATATCAAAGAGAACCGCCATAACCAAGGCAAGGTCACCGTTCCTTTTACGCCAGCGCTGATTTTGGTGCACCCCCGCACCGGAGAGATGAAGCCACTCGCGTATGGCTGGATAAGCCAGAATGATTTGCTTGGGCGTTTTTACAACGTTGCGACCGACTTTAAGCAATCGGATTTTTAATCGCCGCTTTCAATCGATAAACAGCCACCATATCAAAGCAAACAACGCAAGCGCTGCCATAAACCCCAAACCTAGCTCAACGTTCGATACCGCATTATTTATCTCGTCCATACCGCCCTCTTGGATGACAACACTTTACTTGTTTCTTTTTAACCTAAAACGCAAGGAGGCACCATGCCATCTCTTCGCACCCTTTTGCTCAGTTTTATACTACTGGTCGCTGGCACCGCACACGCCGCCATGCAAAACCAATACGCTCTGGTGTTCTTTTTTGAAAGCACCTGCCCATACTGCCACAAGACTGCACCCAAAATGACTCGCCTTAGCGAACGCTTCCAATTACCTATTTACGCTTTTTCTGTTGATGGGGCGGGCATTCCTGGCTTTGAAGTT
>NZ_JAPPTO010000083.1:0-1010 GCF_027587135.1 Vibrio sp. MM46 | reverse complement strand
TCATTATACGACACAACTCTCAAAATACTTGGTCAAGCTTGAGACGCAATATGGCAAAATGACGTTATCTGAATGCTGAACGCTGGGAAGAGATGGGAAAACTCAATGATGCACAATTACAGCGTCGCATCGAACATATTTTAGAACGCCATCCTAACGCCTCGTCCTTAGTCGTCCGCCAGCGTCTAATGTCAAACCTAAAGCCATCACACATATATCCGCACTTAGTCCCCTTCTACGAGCAGTACCGCATTGATGATAGTGCCGATATTCAGCGCGAGCTGCAAAAAATGATGTCGATGCACTTAGGGCTGAGTATCATCGCGCAAACCTTGTCGACCGGTTGCTTTAACTACCGGCAAGTAGAAAAAGCCTTGTTAGAGTTGACGGCTGATTTTGACCATCTAGCACAAGCTCAGCGCTGTAAAGAGTTGCGCTTTGGTCATGGAGAACCAAAGGATGAGCATCACCAGTCTCAAATTGTGATGACGTTACAAAGGCTAGGTCACCGCTTACCCGACATTTGGCAAGTATTGCGGCAAGCAACCGAAAGTAACAAAATAGCCAAACCAAGATAACAAACGTTATCCCTCGAATTATCAGTAGCCTATCCCTGTTTTGGGAGGCTCGCTATAACTTCAAAGTATGGCGACAATACCCACTTGTTGGTGCTCTAGAAGCCTCTTAAACTAGCGATGCGGCTTTTCGAGCTGTGGGTTAAAGTGAGAGCATTGAGTACAGCTATAGGGACGTACAAGGATGTGAAAAGCCGCCCACAGACTGTCTTTATCCTTTTTTGTTTTTCGGTAAAACACGCCAATTACCGCTCATTAATCAGACGCCTTTTAGGAGCAGCATCGCTAATTAGGCTTTGAATAATCAATCGTGTATCGACACGTTGGAAACGAAGTGCAACCATAGAATGCCTTCCCTTTATTTACTCCTCGTTTCGCCACTCGTTTTACAAGGACAGACTGACAGTTTGGACACACTTTCGGTACCGGTTTCAT
>NZ_JAPPTO010000082.1:0-1054 GCF_027587135.1 Vibrio sp. MM46 | reverse complement strand
GGCTTTGTTGCGTAAATCGATGGAACTAAATCCCAAACTTACGATCTGATCGGCTACATTCATTCCACTCTGTAGCCTCATGTCGAAACCTCGTTACAAAACAAACAACTGGAAGCAATACAATCAAGCTCTCATCAACCGCGGCTCTCTGACGTTTTGGATTGACGAGGAAGCGATAAGAAAGTGGAAACAAGGCAAGCAAAACAAGCGCGGGAGACCTCGTTTTTTCAGTGATTTAGCCATCACAACCGCTTTGATGGTAAAGCGTATTTTTTCAATGCCTCTTCGCGCTTCGCAAGGCTTTATTGATTCCGTGTTTCAACTTGCTCACCTTCCACTTCGCTGCCCACATTACAGTTGTATCAGTCGTCGAGCCAAGGATGTTGATGTAAGTTTTAAAACGAAAACCAAAGAACCGATTCAGCATCTTGCTATCGATGCTACAGGTCTCAAGGTTTATGGTGAGGGCGAGTGGAAAGTCAAAAAACATGGCACGGATGGTAAACGCAGAGTATGGCGGAAATTACATCTCGCGGTAGATACGAGTACACACGAAATTATTGCCGCAGAGTTGAGTCTATCAACGGTGACTGATGCAGAAGTGCTGCCTAATTTGCTTAAGCAAACAAGTCGAAAAATCCTTGAGATATCAGGTGATGGGGCTTATGACACGAGGGGGTGCCACGCAGCAATCCGTATTAGACGAGCCGTGGCTCTGCTCCCTCCAAGAGAGGGGGCGGTATTCTGGGAACGAGGTCATCCGAGAAATTTAGCAGTTGTTTGTCAAAAGCTATATGGTTCGAATAAGCATTGGAAAAAGCGCTATGGCTACCACAAGCGTTCGCTATCTGAAACGGCGATGTATCGAGTCAAACAGTTGCTTGGTGGACGGCTAAGTCTAAGAAATTACAACGCACAAGTTGGTGAAACTTACGCGATGATCAAAGCGTTGAACAAGCTTACAGGGCTTGGTATGCCTAAAACTTGCCGTATTGGTTAACAATTAATCTAAATGGGGCTGTTCGGTTTCTAAAATGAATTACGCAACAAAGCC
>NZ_JAPPTO010000081.1:0-1060 GCF_027587135.1 Vibrio sp. MM46 | reverse complement strand
CCTGGCATTACCATTTCTACGCCTTCTGGTAGAGAGATGTCACCAGTTACGTCAGTTGTACGGAAGTAGAACTGTGGACGGTAGCCTTTGAAGAATGGAGTGTGACGACCACCTTCATCTTTAGAAAGTACGTATACTTCTGACTCGAACTTAGTGTGTGGAGTGATTGAACCAGGCTTAGCTAGTACTTGACCACGTTCAACTTCATCACGCTTAGTACCACGTAGAAGTGCACCAACGTTCTCACCAGCACGACCTTCGTCAAGAAGCTTACGGAACATTTCAACACCAGTACATGTAGTAGTAGTAGTGTCTTTGATACCAACGATAGCAACTTCGTCACCTACGTTTAGGATACCACGTTCGATACGACCAGTTACTACTGTACCACGACCTTGGATTGAGAATACGTCTTCGATAGGCATTAGGAATGGCATATCTACTGCACGCTCTGGCTCAGGGATGTATGAATCTAGCGCTTCTGCTAGTTCAACAATCTTAGCTTCCCATTGCTCTTCGCCGTTTAGTGCGCCTAGAGCAGAACCTTGGATAACTGGTAGGTCATCACCTGGGAAGTCGTACTCAGATAGAAGTTCACGAACTTCCATTTCTACTAGTTCTAGTAGCTCTTCATCGTCAACCATGTCACATTTGTTCATGAATACGATGATGTATGGGATACCAACCTGACGGCCTAGTAGGATGTGCTCACGAGTTTGTGGCATTGGACCATCAGTTGCAGCAACTACAAGAATACCACCGTCCATCTGTGCAGCACCAGTGATCATGTTCTTAACGTAGTCCGCGTGTCCTGGACAGTCAACGTGCGCGTAGTGGCGAGTTGGAGTATCGTACTCTACGTGAGAAGTAGCGATTGTGATACCGCGCTCACGCTCTTCTGGAGCGTTATCGATAGATGCGAAGTCACGAGCAGCACCGCCGTATACTTTAGCAAGTGTTGTACAGATAGCTGCAGTTAGAGTAGTTTTACCGTGGTCAACGTGGCCGATAGTACCAACGTTTACGTGCGGTTTTACACGTTCAAATTTTTCTTTAGACA
>NZ_JAPPTO010000080.1:0-1105 GCF_027587135.1 Vibrio sp. MM46 | reverse complement strand
TGTGCTAAGGAAGGCGATGTTAAATAAACTGCGAAAAATGATTTTAGGTTGTACAGATCTAACTCCATTTGAAGAGCAATCTATTAAATTGTGTATTGATAATTTACCTGAAAACCTAAAGGGAATAGCTGCAGCGCAATTTAAAGAGTACAACCTTATTCAAAGGGAATATGACGGTCGCACTGTCAATTTCTATAAAGTGAAATGTTTGCGTAAAGTCGTCAATCCAAATCAATTGTTACCAATCAAAACTGATGATTGTGTATTAATCAAATTGGAATTGAAAACAATTTCAAATGAGAGAATTGGGGTAACTTTACATGCAACTGGGCATCGAATATTTAGTGCATCTTTTAGTAAAGATGTTTCTAATCTAGGTAAGATTGAAGGTATGCGGCTAGAAAAGCTCACTAAATCATGGCGCTCAGTCGTTTAGCACATAACAAACTGTTCAAGAGGGATTCGCAACGCGTGGCATTTTTACTATGCGTTGGTTTTAGTGTTTAAGATGGTATGCGGCGACTGCGGTATTGCGTTGCTCACCCCTTAACAGGGCGTTAGCTGTTCGAGAAACAAATGAAAATAATCGATAAGCCGTTATTTTGGCTATATGTTAAAACGCGAGACTCAGTCTTTTCATCATTTAAAGGTTTTTCCTCTCTACTCTTAGTCATCATTATTGCGGTTATAGTTTCAGGTAACAAATCTCCCGAAAACACCTTCATGTCTTACATGTTGTATCTGTTGGCGCTTAGTGTACCTACCTCAATGGGTCTTATGCTTTTGAAGCTTAAGTTTCGAAAAGTTGCAGGCTCAATTCCTAGGGCAGAGTTAGCGTACTTTTTACAGAACAATAGAGGTATCGAGCTGGAAAATGCTGTAAAAGGGACATTTTCGCTCTACCTATCATTGATAATTTATCTCTGGTTTTTGATGATGGTAGTTGCAGTTTTGGGACCTTTGATTTTAATGCTAGTGTTGTAGTACACAGCTAACAATCTGTTCAAGAGGGATTCGCAACGCGTGGCATTTTCACTATGCGTTGGTTTTAGTGTTTAAGGTGGTATGCGGCGACTTCGGCATTGCGTTGCTCACCCCTTAACAG